>JBOFUS010000209.1:0-1763 GCA_051652685.1 Beijerinckiaceae bacterium | reverse complement strand
TGCCGATGCGCACAGGCACATCCGCCGGCCGCCAGAAGGCGGGATAGGTGTAGCCGATGACCCAGACCCACTCGGTCTCGAACAGCGTGACACGGCGCGGTGGTGCCGGCGGCTTGAAAGCGGGATCGGCGGTGAAATCACAGTTCGTCCAGTCCGCCGCGAAGTTGTCCGCTACCAGACCGCCGATATAGGCCGGGTGGATGGCCTGCACGCGGAAGCGCCGGATCGCCTCATGCGCCATGCGGATGTCGATGTTGTCCTTCTCGGCGCAAAGCACCGGCTCGGACCGGTTGAAGATGCGGGCTTCTACTGCGCCGGCGATGGGGCCTTCGGGCAGCGGTGGCTGGCCCTGGCCGAAGGCGGCGGGCGGGAGCAGCAGGCCCGTGGCGGAGCCGAGGGCGAGGGAGGAGAAGGCGCGGCGGTTGAGCATGGAGGTAGGGTTCCAGGTAAGCTTTGATCCATATGAGGCGCGCATGGCTGACAGCAAGGTGAACGTGCGCGCTGACAACGTTCTTGATATCAACGATATCAAGTGATAGTGTTCAATCCATGGTAGATCTTCTCATCCGGGACCTCGATCCAGGCATCGAGATGGAGTTGCGCCGCCGGGCAAAGTCCACCGGTCGGACGCTTTCGGTTGAGGCGCAATCACTGATGTCTCACGGCATGATTGTTCGCGACAACCGCAAGGGATTGGGCACCGAAATCCGGAATATGCTGCCGGCCGATTGCCGCGTTGATCTTGATATCAGGCGGGATGAAATCGAGCGTCCACCGCCTGATTTTTCGTGATCCTCGTCGATACCAACATCATATCCGAGCTCTGGAAACCCGAGGTTTCTGCGGCGGTTTCCGGTTGGTTCGACGATCAGGAGGCAGGGCGTCTTTTCGCCAGTTCCATCACGTTTGCGGAGCTGTCCTACGGCGCATATCGGCTTCAGACGGGGCGAAGGCGTGATTTCCTGTTTAGCGCGATTGGCCGTCTGGCGCAGGACAGCTTCGCGAATCGCATTTTGCCGTTTGACGAGCGGTGCGCCGACACATGCGGTCGCATCAGGGCTGATCGGGAACGCATCGGCCAGCATATTACCATTTCCGACGCAGCCATTGCCGCTACGGCTGTCGCCTTCAACCTTCGCCTCGCCACACGCAATACACGGGATTTTCTTGGGCTTGGCCTTGAACTGATCAATCCATTCGAGATGTGAGAAGGCATGCGGACCGCTCATGCGAGCGCGTAAACATCCCCCGAATTCGCCCCATGCGGCAGCGCCTCGATATGCGCGGCCATCGCCTCCGCATCGATTGCATCAGCAAACACCAGATCCTGGCTTTCGCCCAGCGCCAGATTGAAGCGCCGGTAGCCGAGTGCGGCGAGCCTCGTCAGACATGCGCGTGCCACATCCCGCTGGATCGTGGTGAACTCGAACGACAGCGCTGGCACCTGTCGCGACAGCCCCGCCAGCACATCGGCCTCGAAACCCTCTACATCGATCTTGGCAAAGTCAGGCAGGCCGTATGTAGTCACCAACGCATCGAAGGTCGTGACGGGAACCTCGATGGTCCGGTCCCAGACCTGTCCTTCCCAGCCGCCCGCGCCATCGGCTGCGCGCACGAAGTCGGCGGAGGCGGTGGTGACCGTCGGGTTGGCGCTGTTCACATGCAGCGTCAGCAATCCGGGAGCAGGACCGCAGGCGGATTCCAGCAGGGTGACGCCGGAATCCCGGCCGTGAATGGCGCGGATCGCCGCCGCGCAGGCCGGC
>JBOFUS010000208.1:0-2651 GCA_051652685.1 Beijerinckiaceae bacterium | reverse complement strand
TGGCCGCCGGCCTCGACCAGATAGAGGTATTTGTTGGGCGTATCGATCACGATGGTCCCGGCGCGATGCGGACCCGCGTAGTCGACCACTTGTGGCAGATAGCGCGCATCCAGGCCGCGCTCGACCTGACGGTAGTCAGGCGACAGCGCCGCCTGCCGGGTCTGCGGGGCGTGATTCGAGGGGGCATGGCTGTAGGGTGGCTGGGCCGGCTGGCCTGGCCGCGCGTAACCACCATAGTCGTCGATCGGGATCGCGTTCGCTGCGGGGGCGTAGCCACGGTGCTGGGACGCCGCCACCGGAACATAGGCTGGTGCGGCGCGGCGTGGTTGCCGCCCGGTCATCAGCATTTCGATGAAACCGCCGCCGAGATTGGCACCGGGCTCGGCCATATTCCGGCCATAGGGGTCAGCCGAAGCCGACAGGGGAGTGAGCACGGCCGACAGCAAGGCGGCCGCAAACAGGCGGTTCAAACGCATGACAGGACCTTCCCAACGCAACACGAAGGCGAAAACGGCGAGGCGACGGGCCTCTTTTCTTCCACCCGGCCAAGGTAGCTGCAAGGCTCTCCGCAATCGTTAACGAAAGTGCAATTCGATCTGCTAAATAGCTGAAATAGCGTTTGAATAGTGTTATGCTTGCCAGCTTATGAATCGGCGGCCCGCATGGTTTCCGAAGGCAAAACGGAGATGGTTTCCATCAACTGAATCTGCGCGGGAAGGAACGCGGCGTTAACCACGCAGCCGCTAAGGGTGTCGCGAGATGGGCAGCTGACAATGACCGCGATCCGCAAGACGTTCACGATCGAGAAATCCTCTGGCGTGGAGCCGGTGACCGAAACCGTCACGCAGGTGGCAACGCCGGGGCCGGGGCTCGCCGATGTCATGGTAAAGCTCGAGCAGATGAGCGGCATGATCCAGCCGACGCAGGCTATCGTTGCCAATATCGCTGAAGCCTACCGCCGCGAAGTGACCGAGGTCATGAAGCTGAAGACGGAGATGGATGCAATCCAGCAGGCCATCCTCGAAACCAAGCGCCACGTCATTTCGATCCATGCCGCCGGACCGCGCCTTGTCACGGTTCACCACGCCGCCGGCGAATTGGGTGCGGTCGTGCTGGACACGGAAAGCGCCACCAACAATATCCTCGCTGCCGCCGAGCGCATCGAGATGATGGCCGGCGTCATCCAGAGCGAGAAGACCATGGAGGCCATGAAGAGCCGCGCCGATGAAATCGCGGCTATGGTGATGTCGATCTACGAGGCCTGCAACTTCCAGGACCTTACCGGCCAGCGCATCAGCCGCGTCTGCGAGACACTGTCCTTCGTCGAGGAACGCATCGGCCGCATGGCCGGCGTCTGGGGCGGGCTCGACCAGCTCACGTCCATCATGTCCTCCGAGATCGAGGCGATCCGGGAAGAGCAGAAGGATCTTGGCACCCATGCGCTGGCGGCCGGCCCCGCGATGGTGGGTGCCGACGGGCATGTCGATCAGACCGATATCGACGCCCTCTTCGATTGAGGGCGCGGCTGATCGTCTTTGCGAGCGCCAGCGAAGCAATCCAGCGCAACGCAAGCCGAATGAGGCGCTGGTTGCGCCCTGTTCTGAAACGCCGTCTGGATTGCTTCGTCGCTTGCGCTTCTCGCAATGACGACGTCTGCGATGCCCTCGGGAGTCTTCGACTTCAGACGAACTGGCTGAGGCCGGGAATGCCGCCGACGATGGCGCTCATGGCATCCTCACCTGCCGTCTCGCGGCCGTAGGCGAAGAGTTCCTTGCCGAGATCGCCCATCTGGCCCATCGACAGGCCGGCACCCATCAGCTGCTGGCCGAGCGCCATGACGCCGCCGCCACCACCCATCATGCCCATGAGGCCACCGAGCAATCCGCCGCCGCCGCCACCCGCTTCAGGCGCGTGCTCCGCGATGAGTTCTTCGGCACCGGGCAGCGCATCCATCATCTGACCGACTTCCGCTGCCGGGCCTTCCTTCTGCAGGAAGCCGAGAATGATGCCGAGCGACTTCTCGGCAAGGCCCTGATCCACGCCGACATTGGCAACGATACGGTTGATGAGTTCCTGCATGGGTGAGTCCTCCAAAACTTGCCACGGCAGTTTCGCCGCAATGTTGCGAAGCACGTATGACAGCAGGCTTGTGGAGGCAAGCGCGTTGGTCGGGCGCTGAACCTTCATGCTGGTGGCGCGGCGTGAAAGGTGAAGTTATAGGAAATCAACAACAACGGAATTCCATCGCCCATGACCATCCCCGCAGGCCAGATCCTCATCGGCAAGAGTGCCACGAAGTACGAGACGCTGACGCTCAAACTTGCCAACCGCCACGGGCTGGTGACGGGCGCAACCGGCACCGGCAAGACCGTGACGCTCCAGACACTTGCCGAGGCTTTTTCGGCCGAGGGCGTCCCGGTCTTTGCGGCCGACATCAAGGGTGACCTCTCCGGCATCGGCGCGCCCGGCCGGGGCGAGGCGCATTTCGTCAAGCGCATGGAGGAAATGAAGCTCAAGTATGAGCCCGATCAGTTTCCGGTGGTCTTCTGGGATCTTTTTGGCGAGCAGGGCCACCCGATCCGCGCCACCATCCTTGAGATGGGGCCGCTGCTGCTGTCGCGCCTGCTGGAGCTCAATGCCACCCAGGAAGG
>JBOFUS010000207.1:0-1838 GCA_051652685.1 Beijerinckiaceae bacterium | reverse complement strand
GGAGCCGGTGGATCGGTGGCGGCCAATGCTGTCGCGAAAGCGGAAGGCGATGGCCAAACCTTCATGATGGGCCATATCGGGACGCTTGCCTTCACGCCCTCGCTTTATCCCAACCTGCCCTATGATCCGGTCAAGGATTTCGCGCCGGTTGCGCTGGTCGCGACAGTGCCGAACATTCTGGCCGTGCATCCGGCCTTGCCGGCCAGAACCTTCCAGGAATTTGTCGCCTATGCCAAGGCCAACCCCGGCAAGCTGAACTACGGTTCCGGTGGTGTGGGCAGTGCGGCGCATGTGGCTGGTGCCTATCTGGCCTTTGCTGCCGGATACGAGGCGACGCATATTCCCTATCGCGGCACCGCGCCGATGGTGAACGACCTTGTCGCAGGCACGATCCAGTTCACGCTGACCGGCGGCCCCGCCGTGCTGCCCCTGGCGGCTGGCGGGCGGGTGCGAACGATTGCCGTGTCGAGCCGAGAGCGCGCGGTCTTTGCGGCAGGATTGCCAACCATTGCCGAGAGCGGGCTGGCCGGTTTCGATGCCGTTCAATGGTACGGGCTCGTCGCGCCGCCCAGGACGCCTGATGCGATCATCCGGCGCATGAATACCGAGATCAACGCGCTGCTCGGCTCTCCGGAGGTCGAGACCACGCTCCGCAACGACGGTGCAATCGCTGCGCCCACCACACCCGAAAGCTTCGGCGCGCTTATCCAGTCGGAGATCGTCACGTGGCGCGATGTCATCCGCCGCGCCGGCATCACGGCAGGCGGCTGACGATGGGACTTCGCGGCATTCGCTGCATGATGATGCGGGGCGGCACCTCAAAGGGGGCCTACTTCCTCGCCGATGACCTGCCGCAGCCGCAAGCCGCGCGCGATGCGCTGTTGCTGGCGATCATGGGCTCGCCCGATCCGCGTCAGATCGATGGTCTGGGCGGCGCACATCCCCTGACGTCAAAGGTCGCCATCGTTTCCCGTTCGGCGGAGCCCGGCATCGATGTCGATTTCCTGTTTGCGCAGGTTGGCGTCGACAAGCCGATGGTCGATACCACGCCGAACTGCGGGAATATCCTCGCCGGCGTCGCGCCATTCGCCATCGAACGCGGCCTCATCGGGGCGGCTGGCGAAACGACAAGCGTTCGCGTGCGCACGGTCAACACGGGGACTGTCGCTGATCTGCTGATCCAGACACCGGGTGGTCGGGTCAACTATGAAGGCTCTGCCCGGATTGACGGTGCGCCGGGCACAGCCGCTCCGATTACCGTGACCTTCCTCGAAGCGGAAGGCTCCGTTTGCGGCACATTGCTGCCGACGGGCAATTCTGTCGACATCATCGACGGCGTGCGTTGCACGCTGATCGACAACGGCATGCCGGTCATCGTGATGAAGGCGGCGGATTTCGGCCGCAGTGGTCACGAGCCGCGCGGGCAACTCGACCGGGATATGGATCTGAAGGAGCGGATCGAAGCGATCCGTCTCAAGGCCGGACCCATGATGAATCTTGGCGATGTCTCGGCGAAAGCAGTGCCCAAGATCTGCCTCGTTTCCGAACCCCGGGCGGGCGGCAGCCTCGCGACCCGGAGCTTCATTCCACACGAATGCCACGCCTCGATCGGCGTCTTCGCCGCGGTGACGGTCGCGACCGCCGCCGCTTTGCCTGGGACGCCGGCAAGCGAGGTTGTCACCATGCCGACGGGGCGCGAGCGGCAGATCGTGGTGGAGCATCCGACCGGCGAGTTCACCGTCAACCTGACGGTCGGTGGCTCAGCGGAGCGCCCGGCGATCGAGCGTGCGGGGCTTCTGCGAACGGCGCGGGTGCTGTTCGATGGCATCGCCTACGCG
>JBOFUS010000206.1:0-1301 GCA_051652685.1 Beijerinckiaceae bacterium | reverse complement strand
AATGACAGGGCGGAATGGCCAAAGCGCATGCAACAGCTGCTGGAAGCGGAAGGCCTCGTTCAGGTCCGCAGGCAACGCCTTGCCGGCGCATACAATCGCGGCTTTCTTGGCCATCAGGCCACGCATCGGGCATGCAGCGAGCGCAGCCGCGAAGCGATCGCGCGTGCAGCGGACCGGGGCCGACGCCTCGCCCGCGAGCTCTCCTTTCGTTATGGTGGCTAAAGTGTTTCTTTGGTTGCGTTAACCTTTGCGAAAGACATCGGCTGCGCTGGGGCCGCGAAAAGATTAATGTCCATGGTGAGGCGACGCGACCTGCCGTTGCGGCCTCCTGTACGTGAGTTGTCCCATGGTTCTCGCCGACGCCTCCCCCCTGGAGCGACAGGAAATTGCCCACCAGAAGCAGGTAGCCCTGCAATTGATGCTCGATGCTTTCAACGAGGGTGCGCTGGAAGGGATTGAGGACGATTGCCTGGCGCAGAGTGCTCTCTTCTGCGCTTTGCAGTCTTTTGTGGATGGTTACGGCGAGGAAGCCGTGGCGAAGCTTGCGGAGCGGCTGCCCGAGCGCATCCGCAACGGCGAGTTCACGGCGCGCCGCCACGCTTGACGCCGGCGGCCGGGTTGGGGTCGAACTGCGGTATGCGACGCCTCAGAGCCCTTGCCGCCATCATCTGCATCGCGGGGCTGGCTTTGCCGGCAAACGCACAACAGCGTCCGGCCCCGCTGCCCGCTCCCGTCATCATCCGCGATCTCGAAGCCCTGCCTTCGGCTGTTCGCCGCATGCGCGCGTTGATCCTCGACGCCATGCGCAGCGGCGAGGTAGAATCGCTGCGGTTGCCCATCGAAACGAACGAGGTGCCACCGAGCTTCGCGCGCCAGAAACCGCGGGCGGCAGCAGGTGTCGCGATGGCAACGGAACTCCTGCGCATCTTCTCCGAGCGTTCCGGCGATGGCCGTGGCCGCGAGACGATGGGGCAGGTGATCAACCTGCTTGCGGTCGGTGCGGCGCGCGTGAGCGCCGGCCGTCCGCAGGAGATGTATGTCTGGCCCTACTTTTCCACGCTCGATCCCCGGCTGCTCACGCCCGAGCAGCAGGTCGATGTTCATCGCGTGCTTTCCGCCCACGCGCTCGCCGAGTGGCGGGAGAAGGGCCGCTACCCTGGCTGGAGGCTCGGTATTGGACCGGATGGCACCTGGCACTACCTGCTCGGCGCAGAATGACGGCATCCGGCATTTTCAGGTGATTCTTGAAAGAACTCGCCAGCGAAGAGCAAATCAGATTCATCTGATTCGCTGATGGATGC
>JBOFUS010000205.1:0-4509 GCA_051652685.1 Beijerinckiaceae bacterium | reverse complement strand
CGCCTCCGCCTCATAGGCCAACGCCAGCGGGACGATATCGGCAAACATGGCGCAGCCTTCCGGAGAGAGCGACAGGATGGCTTCCCGGCGGTCTGTTGCGCTTTCGGTGCGCGCCACAAGCCCGCGCCCGATCAGGCTGCCGACGGCGCGGCTGACCTTGGTCTTGTGCATCCGGCTATGCTGGCCGACGAAGGTTGCGGTGCTTGCAGGATGTTCGGCCAATGTTGCCAGCACGCGCCATCCGGGGATATCGAGTCCGAAACGTGTGCCGTAGACCTTCGCCAGGCCTTCGCTCAGCGCTGCAGCTGCGACGTTGAGCCGATAGGGCAGAAAAGCCTCCAGCTGCATTCTTCCGCCATTGTCTATTCTGCGGTTGTTATCCTGGCCAGCCACGGCGCATCAACCAGCTGCAAGCGCCACTTTCTGGTCAATGGCACCAAAAATGCTGTGCCGCTTCGCATCCATCATCTCGATGCGCACACCGTCGCCCGCTTTCAAGAACGGTGTTTTTGGCTCGCCATGGCGCAGTGTTTCAACGGTGCGCTGCTCGGCAAGGCACGCATAGCCGTGGCCACCTTCCGCGACAGGCAAGCCCGGGCCGTCGTTGTGGTCCTTGTTCGACACTGTGCCGGACCCGATGATCGTACCCGCCGCCAGCCGCCGCGTGCGCGCCGCATGGGCAACAAGATCGCCGAAGGAAAACGTCATGTCCACGCCGGCGTTCGGCCGGCCAAACAGCTTGCCGTTGAGGCTGATGACAAGCGGCAAAAGCACCTTGCCGCCCAGCCAGTGATCACCCAGCTCGTCCGGCGTGATGGCGACCGGCGAGAAGCTGGATGACGGCTTCGACTGCAGGAAGCCGAAGCCCTTGCCGAGTTCATTCGGGATCAGGCCACGCAGGGACACATCATTGACGAGGAGGATCAGCCGGACATGGTCCAGTGCCTCTTCTGCGGAGATACCCATGGGGACATCACCGGTGATCACCGCAATCTCTGCCTCGAAATCGACGCCCTGCGCCTCGTCCGCCACAGGCACGTCATCGCGCGGCCCAAGGAACGCATCGGACGCCCCCTGATACATCAGCGGATCCGACCAGAACGTCTTCGGCATCTCCGCGCCGCGTGCCTTCCTGACAAGCTCGACGTGGTTCACGTAAGCCGAACCATCGAGCCACTGGTAGGCGCGCGGCAGCGGGCTCTCGCAATGGCGCTCATGAAAACGCTCGGACGGGACAGAGCCTGCCTCCAGCGCTTCGGCCAGATCGGCAAGGCGCGGGCCGGCGCGATCCCAATCGTCGAGCGCATCCTGCAGCGTGCGGGCAGCGGAAGACGCGTCGGTACAGCGGGTCAGATCACGCGAGACGACAACAAGGCGCCCGTCACGGGTATTGTTCTTCAAGGTCGCGAGCTTCATGGTTTCCTGCTGTGGATGTGGAGGCGTCTGACGCGCCGCTTGCCGCCATGATCGGACGACTGACGGGAGAATGTCCATGGGAAATGTCGCAATCTGGGGAAGGGAACTCTCCTGAAGTGGCCCAGCGTGCCTTGCAACCCGATACAAGCGCGGCGCAACCGCGCCAAAGAAGGAATCGCCAGCGCCGCTGGCGATGCAGAACGGACTTGCGCTGCTGGCCCGAGAAGCGTAGGCGCTTGCCTCCCTCACGCAATCCGCCGGTTCGATCCCGGCATGGCGGTGTCATTTGTCCAAGCCAACCACGTCCGCGCCGGGCGTTCCCTCGCAGCGCCAGCTTCGCGTCGGCGAACTGATTCGTCATGCGTTGGCCGACATCCTTGCGAAGCAGCAGGTCCATGACCCAGACCTCGAAGGCAAGATCATCACAATCCCCGAGGTGCGGCTGTCGCCCGATCTCAGGATCGCGACGGTCTATGTCATGCCACTCGGCGGCCATGATGCCAAACGCGTGGTCAAGGCGCTTGCCCGCAACGTCCGCGCCATCAAGGGCGAACTGGGCAAGACCATGCGCGACATGCGGTCCATGCCCGAGCTTCGCTTCCGCTTCGACGAGATGTTCGATGAAGCTGCCCGCATCGACCGGTTGCTGGACAATCCCAAGGTCATCCGTGACACCGGCGCCAGCCGTCTGCGGCTTGAAAAGGACGACGAGGAATGAGCAAGCCGCGCCGCGAGCGCTTCAAGGTCGACGGCTGGATCGTGCTGGACAAGCCGGTGGGCATCACCTCCACCCACGCGCTTTCCATCGTCAAACGGCTCTACAAGGCCGACAAGGCAGGCCATGCCGGCACGCTTGATCCGCTGGCGTCAGGCCTGCTGCCACTGGCGTTCGGCGAGGCGACGAAGACCGTGCCGTATGTCGTTGATGGCGAGAAGGCTTATCGTTTCACCGTCACCTGGGGTGTCGAGACCAACACGGATGACGCCGACGGCGAGATGGTCAACTCTTCCGCCAACCGCCCCACCGTGGCCGCGATCGAGGCCATCCTGCCGCGCTTCATCGGCGTCATCATGCAGGTGCCGCCACAGTTCTCCGCGCTCAAGATCGATGGCGAGCGCGCCTATGATCTGGCCCGCGATGGCGAGACGGTAAAGCTTGAACCGCGCGAGGTCGAGATCACGTCACTCCGGCTGGCCGCACATGACGAGGAGACGGCCACCTTCGAGGCAGAATGCGGCAAGGGCACCTATGTACGTTCCCTCGCCCGCGATTTTGGCCGGCTGCTCGGCTGTTTCGGCCATGTGACGATGCTCCGGCGCACGCGCGTCGGCCCCTTCTCGGAGCTGGAGGCCGTCACCATCGATACGCTGCGCGCCGCCGCCGAAGAAGGCCCGCAAGCACTTAACCTCAAGGCGCTGATGCAGCCGGTGGAGCGCGGCCTGTCCGAGCTGATGGCCATCCCCATCGGCAACCAGGAAGCCCAGCGCATCAGGAATGGCCAGAGCATCCTGCTGCGCGGCCGCGACGCGCCGATTTTCGAGGGTCAGGCGTATGTCACGCATCTCGGCAAGCTGCTGGCGCTGGTTGAGGGCGAGCATGGCGAGCTGAAGCCGCGGCGGACGTTTCATTTGTGAGGGGGTGATGCGCCCCTATGGCCGCGCCCGAATCGATGACCCGCGAAGCCGGGCTACTCCATCAGGAGCTTGGCCTAACCGAGTATCCGATCGGTATCCATGGAACTGTGCAGCACTCTCAATACAGTGACGGTATCGGTATCCACCCTGTAAAAGATCAGATGGTTGCCATAAACCACGCGCCGAATGGCTTTGTCGCGGTAGCGCGGGATGATAGCGAAAGCAGCCGGACGACGTGTGATGTCCGCGCAACGCGCCTCCAGTTCGCGGACATACGCCATTGCTCGTTCGGGACTTTCCCGTGCGATGTAGGACGTTATGGACACAAGGTCACTCCGCGCTCGCGTCGTGAATATCAACCTATGCGTCATGCGCTGCCAGCGTGACGCCGCAATTCCGCGAAGACGTCATCCGCATCATGCACGCGCCCTGAATCGGCATCATCCATGCCTTGCCGGAGTGCATCGTCAATCAACCTGAGCCGCTTCTCGCGTTCCTCCACGAGGCGCACGCCCTCGCGGATGACCTCGCTCTTGGAGTTATAGCGACCCGAGGAAACAAGTTCATTGACCACCTTCTCAAGATGGCCAAGTGCGACGCTGCTGGGCATGAAAGCCTCCGTTCTGCTACTAACAGTTATCATAGCAGATTAAAGACAAAGAAAAACCCCGCCGGATCGCTCCGGCGGGGTTTGTCCTATTCAACGATCTCAGCCCCTCAGTGCGCCAGGATCGCCAGCAACAACAGCGCCACGATGTTGGTGATCTTGATGGCCGGGTTCACCGCCGGGCCAGCGGTATCCTTGTAGGGGTCACCGACGGTGTCGCCCGTGACCGATGCCTTGTGCGCGTCCGAACCCTTGAAGTGCTTGACGCCGTCCTTGTCGACGAAGCCGTCCTCGAAGGACTTCTTGGCGTTGTCCCACGCGCCACCGCCCGAGGTCATCGAGATGGCGACGAAGAGGCCCGTCACGATGACACCGAGCAGCATCGCACCCACCGCCGAGAAGGCGGCCGATTTGCCGGCGATGGAGAGGATGACGAAGTACAGCACGACCGGCGAGAGCACCGGCAGCAGCGAGGGCACGATCATCTCGCGGATGGCCGCCTTGGTCAGCATGTCGACAGCGCGGGCGTAATCCGGCTTCTCGGTGCCTTCCATGATGCCTTTCTTCTCGCGGAACTGGCGGCGGACTTCCTCGACCACGTCACCGGCAGCCCGGCCAACGGCCGTCATGGCGATGCCACTGAACAGGTAGGGGATGAGACCACCCAGCAGCAGGCCAACCACGACGTAGGGGTTGGCAAGGCTGAAGTCCGGCACGACGCCCTTGAAGTAGGGATAGGCCGTCGAGCCGGCCTTGTTGGCCTCCGCAATGAAGAACTGGAGGTCGTAGTTGTAGGCCGCAAACAGCACCAGCGCGCCAAGACCGGCCGAACCGATGGCATAGCCCTTGGT
>JBOFUS010000204.1:0-6860 GCA_051652685.1 Beijerinckiaceae bacterium | reverse complement strand
GCGGAGACCTTCGGCATCGCGCTCTCGAAACAGCTCTGCCCCAAGCCCGTGAGCCGCGATCTCTGGCGGCTGGACGAGGTGCTCCCGCGCTGGGACACGCTGGAACTGCGGTCGCATGCGCTCGTCGGCGGGGATCGCGTGCTCTATCAGGACGGCAGGCTGGCCAGTCTTCGTCCACCCGCCGATCTGATCCAGCGTTGGACAGATGGTGGCGCGCTGATGCCTGGAACGCTCATGTTCGGCGGGACGATTGCAGCCATTGGCGGTATCAGACCAGCCAGTGGCTTCGAGATGGAAATCGTCGATCCAACAAACGGCCGTCACCTGACGCATCGCTGTGATATCCAGGTGCTGCCAGTGGTCTCGTAGAGCTGCAAGACGATGCAGTTCAGGGTCATGACGCATGTTTCGCCCTACCCCCTTTCGCTTTGAGCCGTTGTCCGATCAACGCCATCAACACAGGCCCAAGCGCGAACTGACCGGCCTTCGCCTTTTCGGTCAAAGCCCGCAGATAGCCGCCAGCGGACTGGATGGCGGGCGAGCCGTTCACGACAACCTGTCCCGTACCCGAGAGTGTTTCCGCCTCGGATGAATGGATCGAGCGCTGCAGGATCGTCGCAACCACCACATGGGCATCGGTTCGACCAAGCGCTTCCTGTGCTTCGCGCCAGGCATCAGGACTGATCCCAATCATGGGCCGAACGGTTGCCGCAGCATCCAGAAAATCGATCCAGGTCCTGATCTGGCCATTTCGGGCATACTCCTGAAGATCAGGGCATGCTTCCAGCACCATCCCAAGCGGGTATAGTTTGCCCTCAGTCGCTTTCCCGGCTTCTGCGGACCTGGCTTCAGTCTCCTTGTGCAGAGCATCGGTGCCATCGCCAATCTCGACGGCTGGCTCGTAACGCCCCTGATTTTTGGTAGCAGGTTCAAAGTCCTGCGATATTGTGGTTTTGTAATTAGATTGGTGCACCTCGTTTTGAATGTCATTGCTCTTCATATTTTGGGTAATGACGAGATAGTCCAATGCTTTGGCTGCCTCGTCCCTTATTCCGCCCAGTTCCGTAGCGAGGGTGCTGAGATCGGCCTCGCCACTAATGCTGCGGAGAGGGCGCATCAGTGGCATGGCGCGCTGCCGAAGCGGCTCCCAATCAAGCGCGCCCCCTTCGCTAAGGCCGAGCGCGATCATCTTCGTCACGTCGCGCCTGAGCAGGGAAATCCGTTCTTTCAGGAGAGAATGACGTTTCTGCGCCGCCTTGACTTCGTCAGCCAGCGCCTCGAATTCCTGGGCCCGAGTCACGAGCGGGGCCAGATCAAAGCCGAAAGCATCGGAGAACCGGCCATCGCCATCCGCGGCCTTACGCGCGTAGCGTTTGCCGTTGGGACTGTCCCGCCGGATCAACAGGCCAGCGTCGACCAAAGCCTTCAAATGCCGCCAGAGGGTCACGGCGGCCATGCCATGGGCACGCTGGGATAGCGCCTTGTTCGACGGAAAGACGATGAGTTCGCAAGAAGCCTCATCTTCTCCGGCATCGTCACAGTGGTCCGGCATTGGTCGCAGTTTCGGCAGCGTCAGTGCCGTTTCAGGATGAAACGACAACAACGCCGAAAGGACGCTGAGCGACCGATCCGAAACACCGAGGCGTTCACGGATCTGGCTCAAAGTCCGGCTGACCTGCCACTTGTTCACCGCCGCAGGCGCGTTGGATCCGGGTTTTGCCGCATCCTCAACCGCACGCTTCACCGCCATCTGCGTTGCAATCTGGCAAAGCGTTGCCGGTCGCCGTCCAAAGGACGTCGTCAAGCCATAGGAACTCATCGTCTTCCGCCTTCATCAGGCAAAAGAAATCTGCTCGACAGGACGACGCCGACTCTTGACAGTGATTCGCGGAAGTGGGATTCTCAGGTTGCTTAATCGAGAGAAGGGCTTCCGGGCGGAAACGTCTGGGGGCCTTTTTCTTTTGCGGGTTGTTGCTCCTTCTTGAGCGATTGAGGGTTCGTGAACCCGGTTGATGGTTGCGAACCTTGGCAGTTGCCAAGGTTCAAAGCGCGAGGCTAGCCATCACGCTCGTTGTTGAAGCGCGCCACAAGCGCTGGAATCTCCCGCTCGAGAAACGCCAGAAAGCTGTCGGCATCGGCCTTGCGTACCGTGAGGCGCATTCCCTTGTCTGAAAAAGCGATCTCGCCGAGATTTCCACCGCGCCCGTCATCGAGTGCGCGCTTGGCGTGAGCACTGACGCGGGCAGGAGCAGCCAGGGCCAGACTTCGGGTGAAGCGCAAATCAGAGTGCTGATCCTTGGCAGTTGCCAAGGTTCTGTCGATCTCCGCGAGCAGCCCCGGCTGGGCGGACACAGCCGCCGCCAACTCCATCCAGCGTGGCCGCCCTGCCTTCGGCGCTCGTCCGATCAGGCGCAGACGGGCCGCGCCCAGTAAACGACAAACCTGCCGGAACCGCGCAAGCTCGGCGTCATCAACCGCAAGAGCTCCGCGAATGTCCCGTGCCTTCACGCTGGCGCGCTCCATCGCGTCGGCAAACAGCGCCTTCTCAATCCAGGAGAGATCCTGCCGGCTTGCGTTCTCAAGCCCCTGTGCCAGCGCCATGTCCCGGTCGGACAGGTCACTGACAATCGCCTTGAGGCTGACGCCGAGCTCACGCGCCGCCCTCCAGCGTCGATGGCCATAGACCACCTGAAACCGCCCGGCCGCGAGCGGCGAGCGGCGCAGTTCCACCGGGACCTTCTGACCTTCGGCAGCCATGGACTGCTTCAGCGCATCGAAAGCGGCGGCATCATCATCCGGCAATCGGTCCGGGAACGGGGAGGGGTCAACCAACGCGGGGTCAACCTCCCGGAAGCCGCCTGCCTCGACCTGTTTCAGAAGGCGATCACGTTCTTCGCGGATATCCGCAATCGTGCGCTGGGTGGCGCCAATGACGCCCGCACCAACGCGCGGCTGCCCGGAGACGCGCAGGATATCGCCGCTCTTCTGTTCCGGTGCGGCGGAAGACACTGCTGCAGATGCCTCGTTCGAAAGCGCGCTGAAAGCCGAAACAATCGACCGGCGTGGAGGCTTGCTCATGTCCGCCCCCAGGCTTTGCTGATGCATTGCACAATGGCTTCGTTGACAAGATCGATCGACTCCTTGGCACGCCGGTAAGTGTCTCGGCCGATCTCGCCTGGTTCCAGTTCGTAGATGCTCCGTTTGGCGAGGCCGGCGGCTTCCACAGCCGTGCTTTCAATCACTGTCGGCACGAGCACCTCGTCCGGAAAGAGATGCCGGAGCAGTGATACGATCTGCGCCTGTGGCTGATCGTTGGGGTTATGGCGCGTCATCAGATACTGGAAGAAGTCCTGATCAAGGGTCGCCCCCGCATCCTCGATGACCTGGATCAGATCGCTCATCATCAAGAGAAACTGGCTCATCGACGCCACATCGAGCATTGCCGGATGGACAGTCACGATCATCCCTGTGGAAGCGTAGATCGCGCCGAGCGTCAGGAAGCCCAGTGAAGGCGGCGTATCAAGAATGACGACGTCATAGTCGGCTTCCACGTCGTCGATGGCAGACCGCAAACGCTCGAAAAAGAACTCGCTCCCCACTTTTCTGCTGGCGAGCATGCGCGGTGCCTCGTGTTCGTACTCCATCACCTCAATGTTGCCGGGCACCAGATCAACGCCGGAGAAATAGGTTGGCCGAATGATCTCCCGAATGGGACGCCGGCGGTCGTCATGCCGCAATGCGGCGTAGATCGTCTCGTTCTCGCCGACATCCAGTTCCGGCTGGGAACCGAACATGGACGAAAGCGACGCTTGCGGATCAAGGTCGATTGCCAGAACGCGATAGCCCATCAGACCAAGATAGTGGGCCAGATGAAGGCTTGTTGTGGTCTTGGCACTCCCCCCCTTGAAGTTCGCGATCCCGATGATCTGCAGATGCTCACCAGCACGCCGGCGCGGAAGATAACGCAGGGCTTCCGCCGGTTTGGCACCGGCAAAGATGGCGCGCAATTCCCTGACCTGCCCAAGCGTGTAGGCGCGATGGTTGTTCTCAAGACGCTGGGGGAGGGGACCCTTGCCCTCGATCGACATCATTTTCAGGGTCGACTCAGGAATGGAGGTCAGGCGCGAGACTTCCTGCGTGAGAAAGTGCCGAAGTCCCTTGCGGGCCTCGGGCGGATACATCCGCGCGCGAAGGTTCTGCAGTTGCGCCGAAAGCGCACCGGCATGGCGCATGATCCGCGCGGCTGACCCTTCGGATCCCGCCGCCGTTTTTGCTGCCAGTGTCAAAACCTGAGGAGTCATTGTCCCGCTGCATCCGTCCTGACGGTAAAGACGCGCCTGGACGCCTCTCACCCGTCAGATCGAAAACATGATTCTGCAGGCCTGTCCATCGTTTAAGGGTAAACCAAAGGTTAACCGCGGCAAGGCCATCCGGAGTTCAACATGGGTAACCGCAACCCGTTTCTGCGGTCTTGCGCCCATATCCGGCACTGCCACGGCCTTGCGCTCAACCACGCCAACACATCCGATCGTACAGCAATCCGATGCGTCGGCGCTCATTCCTCCAGCGGGAAATGACAGGCCACTGCGCGGCTGTCGCAGCTCTCGCTGAGCCTTGGCGCTTCGACCCGGCAACGTTCAGCGACACGCGGACAGCGCAGGTGGAAGTGGCAGCCCGGCGGCGGTGACAGCGGCGAAGGAAGCTCGCCGGCAATAGGATTGAAGCTGACGAGTTCATCGGCGTCCGTCACCAGTTTCGGGACGCTGTCCATCAACGCCCGCGTGTAGGGGTGGCGCGGCGCAGCGTAGACCGCGCCGGTCGCGCCCGTCTCGACGATGCGGCCGAGATACATCACCGCGATCCGGTCCGAGATATGGCGCACCACGCCGAGATCATGGCTGATGAAGAGCATGGTGAGCCCAAGCTCCCGGCGCAGCTTCAGGAACAGGTTGACGATCTGGGCCTGGATCGAAACATCGAGCGAGGCGACGGGCTCATCGCAAACAAGGACATCCGGCTGCATGGCAAGCGCGCGGGCGATGGCGATGCGCTGGCGCTGGCCGCCGGAGAACTGGTGGGGAAAGCGCGACGCGGCATCTGACGGCAGGCCAACGCGCGCGAGCTGTTCCGTCACGTAGTCTAAAGCCTCCAACTTGCTGATCAACCTATGGGCAAGCGGCCCCTCGGAGATGGTTTCGCCGATGCGGATGCGGGGATCAAGCGATCCGAACGGATCCTGAAACACCACCTGGATGCGCGTTGTGGTCTTCACCGGGCGGCGTTCGCCCTCCATCACCGGCTGGCCGTCGAGCAGCGCGCGGCCCGAGGTGGGGGGCATGATGCCGGCGATGACACGGCCAAGGGTGGACTTGCCGCAGCCCGACTCACCGACCAGCCCCAGCACCTCACCTTTCGCGATGGTGAGGCTGACGCCATCGACGGCATGAACAGTCCGTGTCTCGACGGCACTTCCGAGCTTCGCCGCAATCTTTTCGCCGAAGGTCAGGCGCGGACGGAAAAGCTTCGAGACATTCTTGACATCGATCAGCACGCTCATGCGGCAATCTCCGCCCGAAGCGGATGATGGCAGCGCACCGCGCGGGTAGCGCTCGCGACGCGAGGCGGCTGCACCGTGCAGGCCGCACTTGCATGGGCGCAGCGCGGCGCAAAGGCACAGCCGGGCGGCAGGTTTGACAACGAAGGCGTGGAACCGGGGATCTGGACGAGATCCTGCCCCGGCGCGGCACGGGAGGGCAGCGAGTCGAGCAGGCCCCGCGTATAGGGATGATGCGGCGCGCGCAGCACATCAGCCGTGCGGCCTTCCTCGACGATGCGGCCGGCGTACATCACCATCAGGCGCGAGGCGACCGACGAGACGGTTGCAAGATCGTGGCTGATCCAGATCAGCGCCGTACCCATCTCGCGGGCGAGCGTCTTCATCTCGGTCAGGATCTGCGCCTGGATCGACACATCCAGCGCCGTTGTGGGTTCGTCGCAGATGATCAGCTTTGGCCGGTTGAGCAGCGCGATGGCGATGGCGACACGCTGGCGCATGCCACCGGAGAACTCATGCGGATAGGCTTCCAGCCGGAGCGCAGCGTCTGGAATGCCGACACGGTTCAACACCTCGATGCTGCGTTGATCGGCTTTCCTCCGGTCACGCTCGCCATGGGCAGCAAGTGCAAGCCGCATCTGGCTGCCGATGGAGAGCACCGGGTTCAAGGTCGCGGAAGGGTCCTGGAACACCATGGCGATCTCGCGGCCGCGTACGGCACGCAGCTCCGATATCGGCAGGCCCACAAGTTCGCGGCCGGCAAGCTTGACCGAACCTGCCACGATGCGCCCCGGTGGATCGATGAGCCCCAGGATCGAGAAGCCTGTCACCGTCTTTCCGGAGCCGGATTCACCGACAAGGCCGATGATTTCTCCGACAGCCAGCTCGAACGAAACGCCGTCCACGGCGCGCAACCCGCCGGCGCGGGTCTCGAACACGGTTGTGAGATCGCGGACCTGAAGCAGCAGCGTCATGGCGCGCCTTCCCCTTCTCCCCTTACGGGAGAAGGTGTCAGGCAAAGCCTGACGGATGAGGGGTATCGTGTAGCGACAAGCCAGTTGATCAATCGGATGGAGTTCCCGAGCGCTTCGCGCCCCCCCTCATCCGGCCGGCATCCGCCGACCACCTTCTCCCGCGAGGGGAGAAGGAAAAGAGCTGCGGTCGCCTTCATCGCTTCAGCCTCGGGTTCAGCTGATCCCTGACCTGATCGCCCACAAGGTTGATGGCGACGATCAGCACGATCAGCGCCACGCCAGGATAAATCGAGATCCAGTAGCGGCCGGACAGCATGTACTGGAAACCGTTG
>JBOFUS010000203.1:0-4767 GCA_051652685.1 Beijerinckiaceae bacterium | reverse complement strand
TGACCACTCGCGAAGGGCTATGCCCGCCCGTGCCATGAAGCGTCGAAAATGGAAAACCCCATGCCTTGAGGGCCATTCCTTCAACCCCAAGCGACCAAGGACAAGCAGCCATGCCACACGTCACCACACCGGACGGCACCCGTCTTTTCTACAAGGACTGGGGTCCGAAAAACGCCCAGCCGATCATGTTTCATCACGGCTGGCCACTGAGCGCCGATGACTGGGACAACCAGATGCTGTTCTTCCTGTCGCATGGTTTCCGCGTGATTGCCCATGACCGGCGGGGCCACGGCAGATCCGATCAGACAGATACCGGCAACGAGATGGACACCTACGCTGCGGATGTCGCTGCGATTGCGAAAGCTCT
Source organism: Beijerinckiaceae bacterium (assembly GCA_051652685.1). Classification (GTDB taxonomy): domain Bacteria; phylum Pseudomonadota; class Alphaproteobacteria; order Rhizobiales; family Beijerinckiaceae; genus JADCCX01. Next base: position 4,400 of record JBOFUS010000203.1, on the reverse strand, counting down.
CGATCTTCGAGACGCGATCCACATCGGCCATTCGACCGGCGGCGGCGAGGCCCTTCGCTATGCTGTCCGGGCTGAGCGCGGACGGGCCGCGAAAGTGGTCCTGATCGGTGCCATCCCGCCAGTGATGGTGAAGTCGAAAAATAACCCCGACGGTATCCCCATGGCCGTGTTCGACGGCTTCCGGGCAGCGCTTTCCGCGAACAGGGCGCAGTTTTTCCGCGATGTGCCCAGCGGGCCATTCTATGGCTTCAACCGCGAGGGCGCGACGGTCAGCAAGGGCCTGATCGACAACTGGTGGCGTCAGGGCATGGCTGGCGGAGCAAAGTCGCACTACGACTGCATCACCGCTTTTTCGGAGACCGACTTCACCGATGATCTAACCGCCCTGGCGATGCCGGTGCTGTTCCTGCACGGGGAAGACGATCAAGTGGTGCCAATCGCGAACTCGGCTCACAAGGCAATCAAATTGGTGCGGAACGGCACGCTGAAGACCTATCCGGGCCTGTCGCACGGCCTCTTCGCCACACACCCCGACCTCATCAACGCCGATCTGCTCGCGTTTGTGCGTGCAGCCTGACAGGACCAGCATCGAACAGAAAAGGATACGAAAACATGCCCACACTCTACTATGCCGTTGGTGCCTGCTCGCTCGCGCCACACATCGTCCTCGAATGGATTGGTGGGCGATACGAGGCCGTCAAGGTGCAGTATGGCTCTGCGGAGCTTCTTGCCGTCAACCCGGCAGGTGCCGTACCGACCCTTCGGGAAGACGACGGCTGGACCCTGACACAATGCGGTGCCGTCCTCGACTATCTCGCATCCAAGCATCCGGAGGCCGGGCTGGCAGGCGGTGAGAGTATCCGCGCCAAGGCCGAGGCGCATCGCTGGTCAGCCTTCTTCACCTCGGATGTCCACTCCTCTTTCTGGCCGATCTTCATGCCGGATCGTTACACCACGGACGAAAGCGAAACGGGCCGAGGGGCGGTGGTCGAGGCAGGTCACAGGCTCGTCGCAAAGCAATTCGGCGTCCTCAACCGCCACCTCGAAGACCGGGAGTACATCCTTGATGGAGGGCGCTCGGTGATCGATGCCTATTCGTTCCCGATGATCCGTTGGGCGGCAAAGGTGCTGCCGGGCGGCCTGAAGGACTATCCCAATGTGCAGGCGCTGCATGACAGGATCGCTGCCGATCCAGCGGTGCAGAAGGTCCTGGCGCGGGAAGCAGCGAAGTGACCGCTGGCAGCATGGAAGGGGCGACAAGCGCTTAGTCACCAACGGAGCCGACAATGAGCAATCTCCAAACCCCGGTCGAGCTGTTTCGTCGAAGCCTCGATCGGTTCCTTGCCAAGGACATGAAGGGTTGGTCAGAACTCTGCGACGAGAATGTCGTGGCCGAGTTTCCCTTTGCGCCGGAGGGGTCACCCAGACGGCTGGAAGGCCGCGAGGCCCTCTACGAGTATCTCCGCAACTATCCCGATGCCATCAATCTTCGCTCGATCCCGAGCCTCCGTGTCTATGCGACGGACGACCCGAACGTCGTCATCGCGGAATGGAGCGCATCCGGTCAGGTTCTCGCAAACGGCAACGCCTATGAAATGAGCTACGCCACGTTCGTGACCTTCAAGGACGGTCTGATCATCGGCTATCGTGAGTATTGGGACCCGCTTGCGTTCACGGAGGCCATGAGCGGAGCGGAGTTTTAGGCACCGTCCGTTGCGCCGTCCAACCATATGTCCGCTGCAAAAAACCCTCCGCAGTTCATCTTCACCGGCAGTGATTGGGCCGCAAGATCGGCACGCAGACCGCAGCTTCCGCGCCGCAACAAGCTCTAGCACCGGCTAGAAATCCCTTCGAAACGCAGGCGGCAAACTCGTTCCGGGCGAGCCTCCTGCGGATGAGGACGCCGTTCGGATGCTCCTCATCATCAAGCGCAACGACCGCGCTCAACAGAGTTTCTCTCGAAGGAGGATGGAAATGAGCAACGATTTACGGACCGCTACGTCGGCAACCCACCCGGTTTCGAATGCACCTGCGCAAGAGCCTCCGGGTGCAGACCTGATCGTCTTCAACGCAAACATCTTCACCGGCAATCTCGCGCAGCCCGAAGCGTCCGCCTTTGCGGTCAAGAAGGGACGTATCTACGCCGTCGGCGCGGACGAAGAAGTTCTTGGTCTGAAGAACCCCAGCACGCAGATCATCGACGCAGGCGGCCGCAGGTTGATCCCGGGCATCAACGACGCCCACATGCATCTGCTCAACGAAGCCAACTACACCTTCAATGTCAGGTGGGATGGCGTTCCCACGCTGGGCCGGGCGTTGGCCATGCTGAGCGAGCAAGCAGAACGAACGCCAGAGGGGCACTGGGTCAAAGTGATTGCAGGCTGGTCACCCTACCAGTTCGAGGAAAATCGTTTTCCCACCATGGCGGAGCTGCGGCAGGCAGTGCCCGATCGCCCGCTGCTGGTGCAATATGCCTACAACCGCGCCTTCATGAACGCGTTGGCAATGGACGCAATCGGCGTAGGTACTGATTGGTTCCCCGACTTTCAGGTCATTGAGTTCGAGAAGGACAAGCAGGGGAACTACACAGGTGTCGTTTATGGCGACACGTTCGGTTTTGTTGCGCTGGAGGCGCTGGTCCCGCAACCGAATTTTGACGAGCAACTGAGTTCGCTGGTCGAGACGATTCACGGCCTGAACCGGTTCGGAGTCACCTCTGTGTTCGATTGCGGCAGCAGGGGCTATCCCACCGCACATGTCACCGCAGAAATGCTCATGCGCGAAAACCGGTTTAATCTACGGATGTCCTTCGTAGATATGCAGTGGGGCAGTTCCAGCATGGTCGATGCGGAAATCAACGCCATCACGAAAATCTCGCCCATGAGCCCCGGACAAAACCTGAACCCGTCCATGGCACATGGCCATGTCTTTCGCGGCGCTAAGGCGCTGGATGTGGAAGTCCATGATCACGAGAATTTCGATCGCCCGGCCGTCATACTCGATCCAGACCGAATCCATCGGCACGTCGAGCAGGATATCGCGAAGTTGGTCCAGCGGCGCATCCCGTTCCGCATGCACATGAGCTACAACGAGAACATCACACCCTTCCTCGATGCCTTGGAGAGGATGAACAAAACCGTTCCACTTGACGGTCTGAAATGGAGTATCGAGCACGCCGAGACGATCACCCCGGAGAACATCCGCAGGGTGAAGGCGCTTGGCGGTGGCATTGCCCTCGATGCCAAGATGGCGGTGCACGGCGATGGTTTCATCAAGACCTACAGCCGCGAAAAGGCTCTGGAAACGCCACGCCTTCGCGCGCTCGTCGACAGCGGGATACCCTTGGCGATGACGACCGACGCGTTCCGCGCTGCCACGTTCAATCCGTGGGTCGCCGTCGCCTGGATGGTTACGGGAAAGTCGGTGTCGGGCAACGAGGTTCTCGCCAAACACAACCACCTTTCGCGCATCGAGGCTCTGAACCTTTTCACCCGAGGCGCAGCATGGTTCACGGACGCCGAAGCCGAATTGGGCAGGATCGCGCCGGGCAACCTAGCCGACTTCGCTCTGCTGGACAGGGACTACTTCAGCGTACCGGAGGACGAGATCAAGCTCGTCACCTCCGTCCTGACCGTCTTGGATGGCCGGGTGGTGTTCGGTGCGCAGGAATACAGCGCCTTCACGCCGTCACTTTCCGATGTTCTGCCTGACTGGTCGCCGATCAAGTATTTTGGTGGCTACTACGGTGCTAAATGAGCAATGGTAGGAGTGCGGCCCTGGTGGGCCGCGTGTCTTCGTTACAGACAAACGAGACCGGGAGGAGACACCACAATGGCAGAGCCCGTGTACTCTTCGCTCGCAAGGTGGTACCGCAACGGTCGTGAGGCGAGTTATGTTCGCTCTAGAAAATCGTCGGGCGGCCTCCTTGGTCTTTTCGAAGTCGCGCGGCCGGGTGGGCATTTTCCCCAGCCTGCCATCCCGGATCTTGTTCTGTTCCAGGATATGAGCGGGGGCATAAGGGTCCGCGGTGATGCCGGCTGGGGGCGTTTCGATGTCGTCACCAAAAAGGGCTGCTTCTTCCTGTCGGCCCCAAATTTCGCGGATGACGTCACGCTCGACAGCAGGCATCAGACCCGCTGCCTGTCGCTGCCGCTAACGCACTGGCAGGAGACACTGGCGCAGAGCGGCGACGGTAATAGCCTCGTGGAGAACCTGCGGCATTCCGGACAGCCGTTCCATTCGCCGGTCATCCAGTCTGCACTCCGGAAGCTTTGGGCCGTGAGCGAGGACGAGGGTCCGCCCTCACGGCTGCTGGCGCGCGCCGCTGGCTGCGAGATCCTGGCCGCGCTGTACCAGCTGAACGGCACTCCCTTTGCGCCAGCAAAGGGCGGCCTTGCCCC
>JBOFUS010000202.1:0-6890 GCA_051652685.1 Beijerinckiaceae bacterium | reverse complement strand
CATCCGCGCCGAGCGCGCCGGATTTGGCTGCAGCCACCATGGCGTCGAAGATGTACTTGCAGAGAAATTCCGTCGTGGTCAGAACGCCCTTGAACTGCGGCAACGTATCGAGATCCTGATAGGCGAGCGGTTTCAGCGTGTTGTTCAGCACATCAAGCGCCGCGCCGATATCGACGACCACATTCTGCTTCGTCATCGTTTCGCGGAAGAAAGCGACATCCACCACGAAGGTCGCGCCATGCTTGTTCTGCGCGGGGCCGAAAAACGGGTCAGGCAGCGAATGGGCAATCATGATGCGATCGCGGACTTCAACGGAAAACATTCAGTTACTCCTCAAGCTGGCTCTGGCCTCTGACAAGAGATCGATGAACAGGCGATGACGGCTGCTCAGGAATAGCGAATGACAGGGGCAAACCCGGCCGCGTCGTCGGCCAGCAATGCGGGCAGGCGGATGGCGGCCTCGTCAAATCCAACTTCCTCGCCGATCAGGGCATCCAGCCGTTCGTCGGCGAGCAAGGCTACCGCCTTCGCCATGCGGCGCGCGTAGTCCCATCGGGCACGCCGCACGGAGGCGACATGCCCGACCTGCGACGAGACGAGCTTCAGCCGGCGGCTGTGAAACGCCCCGCCAAGAGGTACGGCCACTGGCTTGTTGCCGAACCACGACACCTCGACCACCGTTGCCTCGAAGCCCGCCGCATCGAGCGCGGTCGCAAGGCCCGCAGCACTGGCGCTGGCGTGGAAGACCACGTCGCAATCCATGGGTGTGTTCGCGGGCTGCGCATAGCTGACGCCCAGCAACTCCGCCGTTTCGCGCCGCGCAGGTGCCGGATCGACCAGTGTGACATCCGCGCCCGGCAATCTGCCGGCCAGTGCCGCGATCAGCGAACCGATCACGCCGCCACCGACAACCGCGATCCTGTCGCCGGGCGCAGCGCTTGAATCCCACAGCGCATTCAGCGCCGTCTCCATGTTGGCGGCCAGCGTGGCCCGCCGCGCCGGCAACGTCTCCGGCAGCAGCGTCAGGGCTGCAACGGGCAGCACCATCTGCTCCTGGTGCGGATGGAGCGCGAAAGCATGGCGGCCAATGAGCGCGTCCGGCCCTTCCTCCACGACACCGACGGCGCAGTAGCCGTATTTGACCGGGAAAGGGAAAGTTCCGCCCATGTTCGGCCCGCGCATCCGCTCGTGCTCCGACGGGGGCACGAGCCCCCGCGACACCAGCCGCTCCGTCCCCCGGCTCACGCCCGACCAGAGCGTTTTCAGCCGCACCATTCCTGCGCCGACCGGCGGCAGCGCCTCATCGCGGAGTTCGGCGAGGCCTTGTCCGACGTACCAAAGTGCGCGGGCGTGAGTGGAGGAAGCGGGCAAGTTCATGTATGACGCACCGTGGCGGGCCGGACGCACGGCGTCAACGGGTGTCTCCCGGCTTGAAGGATGTTGGCTCTCCCGCCTATAAAGCCGGCCACCCAACGACAGAAACAACGACAGAAACCATGGCCGGGCATTCCCAGTTCAAGAACATCATGCACCGCAAAGGGCGGCAGGACGCGATGAAGTCCAAGCTGTTCTCGAAGCTCTCCCGCGAGATTACCGTGGCGGCGAAGCTCGGCATGCCGGACCCCACCATGAATGCGCGGCTGCGCATGGCCATCATTGCCGCCCGCGCTGAGAACATGCCGCGCGACGTCATCGAGCGCGCCATCAAGAAAGCTGCAGGTGGCGACGGAGAGAACTACGATGAAATCCGCTATGAAGGCTACGGACCGGGCGGCACGGCCCTGATCATCGAAGCGATGACCGACAACCGCAACCGCACAGCCTCCGACATCCGCTCCTATTTTACCAAGGCTGGTGGCAACCTGGCTGAAACGGGTGCGGTCTCCTTTATGTTCGACAAGCTCGGCCAGGTGGAATTCGACGCTGGTGCAGCGACAGAGGACGCGATGCTGGAAGCCGCAATTGAGGCCGGCGCTGACGATGTGGCCTCGGACGAGGCGGGACATGTCATCGCTTGTGCCGTCACGGCGCTGAATGATGTCTCTGCCGCGCTTGAGGCGAAATTCGGCGCACCGCGCAAATCTGCCTTCGTCTGGAAGCCGCAAACGATGATTGTTGTCGATGACGAGGCCGGCGAGAAGCTCTTCAAGCTGGTGACACTTCTCGACGAGCACGATGACGTGCAGAATGTCTTCTCGAACTTCGAGGTGTCGGACGCGCTTGTGACGAGGATGGGCGGCTGAGAATCCTGCTGATTATCGTCAGCACCGTCGCGGCCTGCGACGTTGAGCGCGTCCATGGACCTGGCTGACAGCCATCTTCATCTCCGCTAAGGCTGCGCAACAAAATTGCAGCACGCTTAACAGACGGTCCTTTCATTGCCGCGCCCTTCGCCTTTCAGGAGTTACCCATGTCCGGCCTCGTCCGCTCCACGGTCGATCTCGACCCGCGCCGCAAGAAGATCCTGTTTCGCGCCTGGCATCGCGGCATGCGCGAGATGGATCTGATCATGGGCCGCTTCGCCGAAGCCAGCCTCGACACGATGAGCGACGAGGAACTCGATACCTTCGAATTGCTGATCGAGGCACCGGACCGTGATCTTCTCGCGTGGATCACGGACCGCGAGGAAACGCCGGTCAACTACAACACAAATGTATTTCGCGCACTCAAGGGCTTTCACACCCATGACAAGCCGATCCATGCGTGAGTGTGGCATTTTCTTCTCCCTCGGGAGAAGGTGGCCTGCAAAGCAGGTCGGATGAGGGTCAGCCAGACCCGGTCCGGCTGACGCATGCGCGAACTGCGCGTTGCATCAGTTTATCTGCGTTTTCCCTCATCCGGCCGCCATCCGGCGGCCACCTTCTCCCGGGGGAGAAGGGGAGCCTAACATCATGCTGATCTCACCACTCCTCATCCAGTCCGGCCAGCCTTTCGCGATCGGCTCCGTCGCCGATGGCGCGGAGGCCTTCGCCGTCGCCGAGGTGGCGCGCGCGATGTTCAGGGCGGATGTTGATCTGCCGGCGCTGGCAATCGTTGCCATGCGCGACGGCGTCCGCGCGGCAGCCCTGGAGCAGGCGCTGGCGTGGTTTGCCCCCGAGATCGAAGTGCTGTCCTTCCCTGCCTGGGATTGCCAGCCTTACGATCGCGCCTCGCCCAATGCCGGCGTGCTGGCACGGCGCATGGCCACCTTGTCACGGCTCGTGCGCTCGCGCGGCGGTGAGCGGCCGCGTCTGGTGATCACGACCGCCAACGCGCTGGTGCAGCGCACGCCGCCGGTCGGCTGGCTGTCGGCGCAGGCGCTCTCCGCCGCGCCGGGCAACGCGCTTGATCTCGATGACCTGGCGAAATGGCTGGAGCACAACGGCTTCACCCGCGCGACGAGCGTGCGCGACGCCGGTGAATATGCCGTGCGCGGCGGAATCGTCGATCTCTTTGCGCCGGGCGTTCTCGGGCCGATCCGCCTGGATTTCTTTGGCGACACGCTCGAATCCATCCGCACCTTCGATCCGGAATCCCAGCGCTCGACTGGCCAATTGCGCATGCTGGAGCTCATCCCCACTGCCGAGTTCCAGATGACCGGCGAGGCGATCCGCCGTTTCCGGCAGGCCTATGTCACGACCTTTGGCGCGGCCACCAAGGGCGATCAGCTTTACGAAGCCATCAGCGAAGGTCGAAAGTACCCCGGTATCGAGCACTGGACGCCGCTTTTCCACGAAAAGATGAGCCGGTTGACGGACTACTGCCCCGGCGCGGCACTGATTCTCGATCACCTCGCGCCCGAAGCCATGGCCGAGCGGCTCAAGCAGGCAGCGGACTACTATTCCGCGCGAAAATCCGGGCTGGAGGCCATCGCTCCCGGTGCCACGCCCTACAAGCCGCTGCCACTCGAAGCGCTTTACTGGACGACGGCCGAACTGCAGGCCGCGACGACCACGGGGCGTTTCGTGCGATTGACCCCCTTTGCCATTCCGGAAGGCGGAGCGTTGAAGACGCTCGACCTTGGTGCGAAGAAGGGCCGCATCTTCGCCGCCGAGCGTGCAGACGAGCGCGCGAACGTCTTCGACGCTGCTGTCAGCCATGTCCGCGAAAGGCAGGCTGCGGGAAAACGCGTGTTGCTCGCTGCCTGGACCGACGGCTCGCGGGATCGCCTTGCGGCTGTCATGGCCGATCACGGGCTGGCCAGGACGCGCAATGTGGCAAGCCTTGCTGTCGTGAAGACGCTGGACGCTGCCGAAGTGGGCCTCGCAGCACTACCGATGGAATCCGGCTTCGAGATGCCTGATCTCGCCATCGTGTCGGAGCAGGATATCCTCGGCGAGCGCATGACGCGGGCGAAGGCCCCTTCCAAGCGCGCCAAGGACTTCATCGCCGAGGTCGGCACGCTGTCGGTCAATGATCTGGTTGTGCATGTCGATCACGGCATCGGCCGCTTCATCGGCCTGAAGACAGTGACGGCTCTCGGCCATCCCCATGACTGCCTTGAGCTTCACTATGCCGGCGGCGACAAGCTGTTCCTGCCGGTCGAAAACATCGAACTGCTGTCGCGCTATGGTGGCGAGGATACGCAAGCTTCTCTTGACCGGCTGGGCGGCGGTGCGTGGCAGGCGCGCAAGGCCAAGCTCAAGAAGAAGATCCGCGACATGGCCCGCCAGCTCATCCGCATCGCGGCGGCGCGCTTTACCCGCGAGGCTCCGAAGTTTGCCGCCAACGACAACAACTACGCCGAGTTCGCGGCGCGCTTCCCGTTTGATCCGACGGAAGACCAGCAGAATGCCATCGATGCGGTGCTGGATGATCTGGCGGTGGGCCGTCCGATGGACCGGCTGATCTGCGGCGATGTCGGCTTTGGCAAGACCGAGGTTGCCATGCGCGCCGCGTATGCCGCCGCGATGTCCGGCAAGCAGGTTGCCGTCTGCGCACCGACGACGCTGCTCTCCCGCCAGCACCACAAGACATTCACCGAGCGCTTCAAGGGACTGCCGCTGAAGGTGGCGCAGGCCTCGCGCATGGTCGGTGCAGCCGAGCTTTCGGCGGCCAAGAAGGGCATTGCCGACGGCACCGTCGATATCGTGATCGGCACCCATGCGCTGCTGGGCAAGGGCATTACCTTCAAGGATCTGGGCCTGCTGATTATCGACGAGGAGCAGCATTTCGGCGTGCAGCACAAGGAGCGGCTGAAGGAACTGCGCGCCGAGGTGCATGTGCTGACGCTGTCCGCCACGCCTATCCCGCGCACGCTGCAACTGGCGCTCACCGGTGTGCGCGAGCTGTCGATCATCGCGACACCGCCGGTCGACCGGCTTGCCGTGCGCTCCTTCGTGTCGCCCTTCGATCCGCTGATCGTGCGCGAGGCGCTGCTGCGCGAGCGTTACAGGGGTGGCCAGAGTTTCTATGTGGTGCCGCGCATCGAGGATCTGGCCGACGTGCGCGCCTTCCTCGACACCAATGTGCCCGAAATCCGCTACGCCGTCGGCCATGGCCAGATGGCACCCACGGAGCTGGAGGACGTGATGTCCCGCTTCTATGACGGGCAATTCGATGTGCTGCTGTCGACCACCATCGTCGAGTCAGGCCTCGACATCCCGCGCGCCAACACGCTGATCGTGCACCGCGCCGACATGTTCGGCCTCGGCCAGCTCTACCAGCTGCGTGGCCGTGTCGGCCGTGCCAAGACGCGGGCCTATGCGCTCTTCACGTTGCCGACGGAAAAGCCGATCACGCCGCAGGCGGAGAAACGGCTGAAGGTGCTGCAATCCCTCGATACGCTGGGCGCGGGCTTCCAGCTCGCCAGCCATGATCTCGATATCCGCGGCGCGGGCAACCTGCTCGGTGAAGAGCAGTCTGGCCACATCAAGGAAGTGGGCTTCGAGCTCTATCAGCAGATGCTGGAAGAAGAGGTGGCGAACCTCAAGGCCGGCATTGAGGCCCCGGTGGAAGAGCAGTGGACACCCACCATCGTCACCGGTACGCCGGTGCTGATCCCGGAGTCCTATGTGACCGATCTCGACCTGCGCATGCAGCTCTATCGCCGCCTGCCGACATTCGAGACCGATGCCGATATCGAGGGCTTCGCCGCCGAGATGATCGACCGCTTCGGGCCGATGCCGGCCGAGGTCGAGCAGTTGCTGGGTATCGTGGCGATCAAGAACCTTTGCCGGCTCGCCAACGTCGAGAAGGTCGAGGCCGGGCCAAAGGGCATCGTCGTGGCTTTCCGCGACAACGCCTTCGCCAATCCCAACGGCCTTGTGCGCTATGTCTCGGAGCGTGGCACCTTCGCCAAGGTCAGGCCGGACATGCGCGTCGTCTTCATCGGAGATTATGAGAAGCCGGCAAAACGTCTGCGCGAGACGCGTCGGCTGATGGCTGATCTCGCGCGTATCGCCGAGAAGCGGCGGGCATGATCAGGTTTTGGCCTGTTCATACCTGTCTCAAAAGACCAGCTTCTTCGCTCAAGCTCTCACCTTGAGCCTGTCGAAGGGTCGAGGGCGACGTCGGCGTCTCGAACCAAGCATCCATCGACAGGCTCAGGATGAGGTCGCCGCAATTTTTGGGTCAGGTTCTCAGTAAACCAGACGCGGCCCGCTTGTGGACGCCACCGGCTTCGGTTCTGTTTCCTTGCCCTTACCTTTGCCCTTGCCAGTGTCATCGTCGGTCGAGATCGGCCGGTCCTTGTTCGGCGACAAATTCAGCTGCACGTTGTTCCAGATCAATCGATGGACGACCAGCGAGGTTTTGTCGTTTGCCATCTTGGAGTCAGCGTTGAATGTCATGTTGCGGCTGGGGAGATGGATCAGCCCTTCCATCCGGTTGCGAATGGCGTTGTTAAAGATAAAATCGGACTTTCCGTTGCCTGTGTTCTCGTAGAACAGGATACCCTTGTAGGTTCCAGA
>JBOFUS010000201.1:0-2863 GCA_051652685.1 Beijerinckiaceae bacterium | reverse complement strand
CGTGGCACCGCCCTTCGCAGGCATCGGCGGCGGATCGGCATGATCTTCCAGCAACACCAGTTGATCGGCCGCCGCAGCGTGCTTGATAACGTGCTGACAGGGCGTCTCGGCTATCGTTCGAGCCTTGCCTCGCTGCTGCCCTTTCCCGCCGCCGAGAAGTCGAGCGCGCTGAAAGCCATCGAGCGCGTCGGCCTGATAGACCATGCGTTGCGTCGCGCGGACCAGCTGTCCGGCGGCCAGCAGCAGCGCGTCGGCATCGCCCGCGCGCTGATCCAGGAGCCCGAAGTCATCCTTGCCGATGAGCCGGTTGCCAGCCTCGATCCGGCGACGGCGGAGCGCGTGCTGTCGCTCATCCACGCCATTGCGAAGCAGGACGGCCTCACCGCCATCGTCAGTCTGCACCAGCTTGAGTTTGCCCGCCGCTTCGCCGACCGGATCGTGGCGCTCGCCGGCGGCCGCGTGGTGTTCGACGGACCACCTGCGGCGCTTGGCCCTGCGGAGGTCGCGGCTCTCTACGGAAATGCGCCGGCTGACGAACAGTCCGGCAAAGAAGACACCCCTTCCCTACGCCAGCCAGAGGAACTTGCCGCATGATCGCCATCACCCGCCGCGCGGCCCTTGTCGGGGCCTCGATGCTTGCTGCCGTACCTGCCTTTGCGCAGGGGCGCGATCCCTCCCGCCTGCGCGTCGCTCTGCTGCCGGACGAGAACGCCGCGACCATCATCCAGAACGCGCAGCCACTGAAGGATTATCTCGAAAAGACGCTCGCCAAGCCGATCGATCTGCAGGTGACGACGGATTACTCCTCCATGATCGAGGCGATGCGCTTTGGCCGCATCGAGGTCGCCTATTTCGGGCCGCTCTCCTATGTGCTCGCCAAGTCGCGCGCGCCGGAGATCGAGCCGTTCGCGGTGGGTGTCGAGCGCGGCTCGCCCACCTACAACGGCGTGCTGATCGCCACCGCCGGCGGGCCGGTGAAGACCGTGGAAGACATCAAGGGCAAGAGCTTCGGCTTCGGCGACCAGGCCTCGACGTCCAGCCATCTCATCCCGCGCGCCTTCCTCGCCAAGCGCGGCCTCATCGCTGGCAAGGATTATCAGGCCGTGCACGTAGGCACCCATGACGCGGTGGCCCGCGCGGTGCAGAACGGTCAGCTGCCGGCCGGCGGCCTGTCCAAGGCGATCCTTGACAATCTCATCAGCCGCAACACCGTCGACAAGACGAAGATCGTCGAGATCGGCATTTCGGACCCGATCCCCAACTATCCGATGGTAATGCAGGGCAACCTGACGCCGGCCCTGAAGGACGCGATCCGCAAGGCCTTCATCGAGATGAAGGACGAGGCCGTGCTGAAGGCCTTCCGCGTGCAGGGCTTCGCGGCAACCGACGACAAGGCCTATGATGTGCTCCGCGACACGGCGAAGGTGCTCGATCTCGACCTCACCAAGGTTCGCGGATGAGCGCGCACGCGGCCGGATCTCCTTCTGCAAGGTCTCACGCGGAGATCCTTGCCGAGGATGGCGCACGCGGACGGCGGCATGCCGGCCTTGTGGCGGCTGTCGCGGCGGTCTGTATCGGCGCGCTGGCAATCACCGGCTTCTTTGACGCCGAGCGTTTTGCCGAGGGTCTTCCGGCGCTCGGCCAGCTGTTTTCCGAGATGATCCCGCCGGACTTCTCGCGCTGGCGGACGTGGATGCGCCCGCTGCTCGACACACTGGCGATGTCCATTGCAGGCACCGTGCTGGCGGTGATGTTCTCGCTGCCGCTGGCGCTGCTGGCCGCGCCGAACACCGCACCCAACCAGATCGTCATGCAGGTGACGCGCACGCTGCTCGCCTTCTTCCGCTCTGTGCCGGAGATCATCCTCGGCATCATCTTCGTGGCGGCGGTCGGCTTTGGCGCGTTACCGGGCGTGCTGGCGCTGGCGCTGCACTCCATCGGCATGGTGGCGAAGTTCTATGCCGAGGCCATAGAGCACGTGGATCCGCGACCGCTTGAGGCCGCGCGGGCGGCAGGTGCCACCTCGACGCAGGTAATCACACACGCAGTGCTGCCGCAGGTGCTGCCGCAGTTGGCCGACATCACGATCTACCGTTGGGAGTATCACTTCCGCGCCTCCGCCGTGCTCGGCATTGTCGGTGCAGGCGGCATTGGCTTCGAGCTGATCGCCGCGCTCCGCCTCATCCGTTACGATCAGGTTTCGGCCATCCTGCTCACCATCCTTGCCTGCGTGGTGATTGTCGACTGGCTGGGGGCCCGGCTCCGCAAACAGCTCAAATAATGCGAAAGCGCGTGCTGGTCACCAACTGGGTGCACGAGCCGGTGATCGAGCGCCTTGCCGCCCGTCTTGACGTGGAGGCGAACCCCGGGCGCGCGCCCTGGCCAGCAGACGAAGTGCGCCGCCGCGCAGCTGGTTGTGACGCAATGCTCGCCTTCATGCCTGACTGTGTCGACCGCGCCTTTCTCGCAGCCTGTCCGCGCCTGAAAATGATCGGGTGCGCGCTGAAGGGTTTCGACAATTTCGATCTGGCGGCCTGCGCGGCAGCCGGCGTCCGCGTCAGCATCGTGCCTGATCTCCTCACCGAGCCGACCGCGGAGCTGGCAGTCGGCCTCGCCATAGGCCTTGCGCGCAAGGTCCGCCATGGCGATGCGCTTGTGCGCTCCGGCACCTTCGAGGGCTGGCGGCCTGTGCTCTACGGCGCAGGCTTTGATGGCGCGACTGTGGCTATCATCGGCATGGGTGCGGTGGGCCGCGCCATCGCGCGTCGCCTTGCCGGCTTCGGTTGCCGGCTGCTGGGCGTCGATCCGGCGGCCAGGATGCCCGACGGCGTGGCAGCTGTGGAAATGAAAGATGCGCTGACGC
>JBOFUS010000200.1:0-2594 GCA_051652685.1 Beijerinckiaceae bacterium | reverse complement strand
AGGGCCGCATCCTCGAAGTCTGGACCCTGCAAAGCCGCGAGCAGGGGCCGGTCTCCATCGGCCGCATGGACCAGGCGCGGACGCTGAAGCTTGATCTGGCCAGGCTGAAGCGCCCGGATGTCGGGCATCTGTTCGAGATCACCGTGGAGCCGCCGGGCGGCTCGCCTACGGGGCGGCCTACGGGGCCGATCTTGATGAAGGGGTTGGTGGGGGTGGCGCTTTGAGGGGGGGATAGAGGTCAGGCGTGAACGGCCTCTCAGCGCACGAAGCGTACCTGACGAGCCCGCGTCCGCTGGCGACCCTGGACCCAACTGAACCCAGAGTTAAGGGTATTCGCCAAGATTTGGTGCGAAGCGCCTTACTGTGAATCTGTCGCGAGCGGCTGGCCTTTCTCGACCACGTAGGTCGCGATCACCTTTGCGCCGCGAGGGCCGGTCCTTGCGTCGTGGACAATGCGGGCGGGCACCACATAGGAATCACCCGCCTTCAACATGCGCGGAGGCTGTCCGGCGACAAGCAGCTCAAATTCGCCCTCAAGCAGATATCCCGATTCAGGCCCAGGATGAAAATGCCGGCCGATCGAGACGTTTGGCGCAATCTCGGCGATGCCGATGACTGTGATGTAGGATGTGTCTGGCACATCGAAGCGTTGGAGCGGCGTGCGCTTGATGGTCGGCGACGCGAGCGCCGCCGCCGGCGGAGCCTGCTGAGGCCATGCCGGAGGAACGGACAACAGAGCTATGGCGGCGGCGGCAGCGATAGATTCGATCCTCATGAATGCTCTCCTTTTCCTCAGGGACCATGACTAAGGTCGTCGCACAGGTCTTGGGCTGGCGCGCAGTCATTGTATGCGTGAAGCGAACCGGGCGGGTGGCCGCATCGATTGCATGGCGGGTTGCGGCGGGCTAGTTTGGTGCACACGCCATTCTTGGAGGATGCGCGCTTGAAGCCTTCAACACAGGATTTCCAGTCGCTGCGCTTCTCAACGCAGCAGCTTCCGCGGCAGCAGCGGCTGCCCGCGCTCCAGGGCTTCTTCGAGCAGGCCGTCCAACTCAACATCGCGGCTGCACCCGGACATGCCGTCACAATGTCGATGCACCGTGGTCCCGGGCTTCGCTGGGCGCGGATGCTCTCCTCGCTCACGGCGCGCATGGAGCGACCGAAATCCAAACTCGCCGATGGCGAGGACACCGTCTGCCTGATGATCAAGTCGAAGGGCGGCATCAAGGTCGCGCAGGGCCGACGCGAAGGGGAGCCTCGCGATGGCGACGGCGTGTTCCTTGTCTACCGCGAGCCGGCTGTCCTGGATTTCGCCGGCGCGACCTATCTGTCGGTTCGCTTCCCTCTGACGGCGCTGCGTGGGTCCAAGACGGCCGTGCAGGCAGGCGCCCTCTGCGTCCCACGCGAGAGCGAGGCGCTGCGCCTGATCGACGCCTACGTGGCAGGCCTGCCCGAGATGCTGTCCGATCCGCGGCTGCAGAGTCTCGCCGCCTCTCATGTCCATGACCTCGTGGCGCTTGCCCTCGACGGCTCAGGCGGCGACGTCGCACGCTCCGGGGGCGTAAGGGCGGGCAGACTGGCGGCGGTCAAAGCAGAACTGGCCCGTGACCCTACACAAGGCTTGGGCCGAATCGCGGCGCTGAACAGAATCTCTCCGCGCTACGTGCAGATGCTTTTCGAGGAGTCGGGAGACACGTTTTCACAGCACAGCCTCAACCTGCGCCTCGATGAGGCGCGACGCATGCTTGAGAGCTTCCGATTCAAGGACTGGACGATCACTTCGGTCGCGCTGGAGGCTGGCTTCGGCGACATCTCGCACTTCAACCGCAGCTTCCGCAGACGTTTTGATATGACACCGCGCGAATGGCGGAACGCAAGTAAGTCGGGAGTTGAGGGGACGCCATATTGGACTGCCCCCCAAGAGTGAGACAGGCTAATTCAGGGGGTGCAGTCCAATATCGATTGCAGAAACCTCTCTCATGGTGACCCCTGGCCACCCTCCGGCTCGCCTGCTCGATAAGTCGATCATCGCCGGACGATCCCCGCCGCGCGCCGCCGGTCAACGCCTGCGATGCATGAGACGCGCCGCCACGACAGGCCTCCTCGAGGCCGCCAGCCCTCAAGGCACATGATCACCATCCGGAGGCGCTTCCCCTCCCTCACGGGACATGAACCGATCAAAAGCAGCCACGTCGCCCCGCTTCGCCCGCTCTTCGAAAAAGGTGGCTGTCTTCATCGCCGACAGCTTCTCGGCCACTGCGGTGACGATGAACTGGTTGAGCGTGGCACCATCCTCGCGCGCCAAAGTTTCAGCGGCGGCCTTGAGCGATGCTGGCAGGCGGAGCGCATAGTTGCTGGTCGTGCCCATTTCTAATCCCCCTCAACAGTTCATCAGGCCGCTCGACCGCGACACCGAACGCGCCCACCACCCACTTAAACCACCCACCCAGCCCCACCCAACAACTCCACCCAGTCATCCGGCGGATCACCGGCTTCCAGCCGGCGCAGAAACACCGCATACGGGTCGTTTCGCGCGCCGGCCTTGCGCAACGTGTTCTCATCATTGACCCAGGCGTAGATGATGATCCGGGCGG
>JBOFUS010000199.1:0-3071 GCA_051652685.1 Beijerinckiaceae bacterium | reverse complement strand
GACACTTTGGGCGCGTGATCCGGCATGACCATGTATTGATAGCCGACCTCGCCGTAGAGCTTCATCGACTTCACCATGTCCATGTCGCCCTCATCGGGCAAGGTCTCCATGAAGGAGAGCTTGCCGCCCCGGATGTTGCGGTAATGCACGTTGAACAGCTTGCCGCGCTCGCCGAACCAGCGGATCACATCGAAGATCTCGTTTGCTGGATCGTCGAGCATTTCGCCGACTGTGCCCTGGCAGAAGTTGAGGCCGTGATACGGGTTCTCGTGCATCATCACGAACTTCTTCAGGCCCTCCACGGTGCCGAGCACGCGGGTGACGCCCTTGTAGCCCGGCGGCGTGTAGGGATCGTGCGGATGGCAGGCGAGGCGGACCTTGTTGGCTGCTGCTACGGGCACCACACGCTCGAGGAAATAGTCGATCCGCTCCCAGTTCTCCTCCTCCGACAGCACACCGGCGAGGCCAGGTGCCGCGTTCTGGTCTGCCTTGTCCCAGCGGAAGGCGGCGTTCCTCGAGCCGCCGCGGCCGGGTTCGGCCGGTGTGCGGGGAATACCGATCAGGTTGAGGTTGTACTTGGCGGCGGGAATGCCCGTGGCGGCCAGCCGCTCGATCAGCCGGCAGATGCTGTCGATCTGGCGGTCGCGGTCGGGACCCGCCAGCAGGATGTCCGGGCTGCCTGACTTCTCGATGGGTTTCGAAGGCAGCGGCAGCTCGACCATATCGAGGATCAGGCCGAAGCTCTCCACATGGTCGCGGAAGCGCTTCAGCACATCCAGCGACCAGTCATGCGCGCTGCCCGGCGGGTCCTGGCAGATGTGCTTCACGCCAAGCTGCGCCATCAGGCGAAAATCATCGTCGTTCCGCGCGCGGAACTGGGTGCCCACATACATGCGTTTCTCCCGCCTCTTGTTCTGCTGCCTGATCGTTCGCGTCGCTTGACGCGCTAGTTGTCAGGTCATACGATGACTGACAGTGAAGCCTTTCCAGCCGGGACGCAAGAGCCCGGTCTTTCGTGAAAATGCGAAGGAAGAAGGCATCCGGACCCGTTGGGAGGCGGGCTATCCGTGAGTGCATCGCAAATCCAGCTCCGGCCCCTTGCCGCACCCGGCAACCTCACGAGCGAGCTCGTGCGGCGGCTGTCGGACGAGATCCGTGGCGGCAGCCTCAAGGCCGGTGACCGCCTGCCGACGGAACTTGAGCTGATGCGCCAGACCGGCGTCAGCCGTACGGTGGTGCGCGAGGCCATCGCGGCGCTCAAGGCCGAAGGGCTGGTGCAGACGCGGCAGGGCGTGGGCGCATTCGTTGGCCAGCCGGAGATGCAGGCCACCTTCCGCATCAGCGCCGAAGAGGCGGAATCGCTTCCACAGGTACTGATGATCCTCGAACTGCGCATCGGTGTGGAGGCTGAGGCCGCGACCATCGCCGCCGACCGGCGCACGCCCATGGCGCTGGGGAATATTGCCGACGCGCACAAGGCCTTTGTGGCGGCAGTGGCCGAGGGCGAGGTCGCGGTCGAGGCGGATTTCGCCTTCCACCGCGCCGTGCTGGAGGCGACGGGCAACCCCTATTTTCCCCGGCTGCTGCAGTTTCTGGGCCAGCTGATCATTCCCCGCCAGGCGGTGCGCGGTGCGTTGGCTGACGCGGATGCCCGCGCCATTTACCTCGCCCGCATCACTGCAGAGCACGCGGCCGTGCTGGATGCCATTGCTGCCCGCGATTCCGTGAGCGCCGGAGCCACAATGCGCGCGCACCTGACCGCCGGCCGCGAACGCTACCGTGCGATGGCGGCTATCGCCGCAAACGCATGATATTCACGAGAAGGACCACGGAACGCCTATGAAAATCGAGAAAGTCACCGTCCGTATCTTCAGCCACACCTCGAAGAAGGTGAAGGACATCGATGGGCATACCCATCCCGGCCCGGCGCACACCGTGAAGCAGGCGCTGCTGACGATCACCTGCGACGATGGCTCGGAAGGCCATGCGTTCGCTGGCACCGAGATCATCCGCAAGCCGGTGCTGGAGAAATACGTCAAGCAGGTGCTGATCGGCCAGAACCCCTACATGCGCGAGAAGATCTGGATCGAGCTGGCCCACTGGCAGCGCGGCAGCAACGACCAGCTCGTCGATAAGACGCTGGCCTGCGTCGAGCAGGCGCTGTGGGATTGGGCAGGCCGCAAGCACAACCTGGCCGTCTGGAAGATGATCGGCGGCTACCGCGACAAGGTGCCAGCCTACGGCTCCACGATGTGTGGCGACGAGATGGAAGGCGGGCTGGCCACGCCGGAAGACTACGCCCGCTTCGCCGACTGGATGAAGAATACGCGTGGCTATCAGGCGATCAAGCTGCACACCTGGATGCCGCCGGTCGCCTTTGCGCCATCGGTCGAGATGGACATCAAGGCCTGCTCGGCGGTGCGCGAGGCGGTCGGTCCCGACTTCCCGCTGATGCTGGATGCCAGCCACTGGTACAGCCGCCTTGATGCCATCAAGCTTGGCCGCGCCATCCAGAACCTTGGCTATTACTGGTTCGAGGAGCCCATGGAAGAGAGCTCGATGAGCTCCTACGCCGCCATGGCGCGCGAGCTGCAGATTCCGATCCTTGGCCCTGAAACAGCTCCCGGCCGCCTGCATACCCGCGCCGAGTGGATCACGGCGGGCGCGGCGGATATCCTGCGCACCGGCGTGCATGACGTGGGCGGCATTTCGCCGGCGCTGAAGTGCATGCATCTGGCGGAGGCCTACAACATGGACTGCGAGGTGCACAGCGGAGGTGCCTGCAATCTCGTGGTGCTGGCCTGTGCCGCCAACGGCCGCTGGTACGAGCGCGGGCTGCTGCACCCGTTCCTCGACCACGACGAATGCCCGGAATACCTGACCGAGATCAGTGACCCGATGGGCAACGACGGGTTCATTCATCTGTCGGACCGGCCGGGCTTGGGCGAGGCGATCAACTTTGACTGGATCAACGGCCATCTGGTCGAGACGTATTGAGCGGGGTGAGGACGGTGACCCATGTCGTCATTGCGAGGAGCGTCAGCGACGAAGCAATCCAGACGACGCGTCAG
>JBOFUS010000198.1:0-1287 GCA_051652685.1 Beijerinckiaceae bacterium | reverse complement strand
CCGAAATGTCGAGCGCCTTCAGGACCAAAGGATGCAATTCGCCAAAACAGCCGATCTGGTTCTGCGGGCCGAATTGCAGTGTCGCCGAACGGCCGGGATGCAGCCAAGCCGGACCGCCGGGCACGACCTGCATGCCGGCGAGTGCGACGCCGAGCGCCGAGAGCAGGCCCATGACATCGGCCTTGGCATCGAAGAGGTCTGCCTCAGCTGCGCCCGCCGACCAGTGACGGCCACCGCCTGTCGCTCTGGAAAGCCCGCGCCTGACGCCGGCGGCGGCAATCCGCTGGTCGTTCTCGCCGTCGCCGAGAAAGATCTGGCCGACCTCGAACAGGGCCACATCGGCAAACCCGCGATCCGCGTTGCGCTGCGCCGCCGTCAGCAGGCCGGGCAGCAGCGAGGGCCGCATGTCGGAAAGTTCGGCTGCGATGGGGTTCGACAGCTTTAGGCGCGGCACCATGTTGGCCGAGCGGCCAAACTGCATCGCCTGCGCCTCCGGAATGAACGACCAGGTGACGGCTTCCACCATGCCGGCACCCGCGAGCGCCCGGCGCGCGGCGCGCGTGCGGCGCTGGAGCAGCGTAAGAACGGGCTTGTTGACGCTCTGCTGGGGCGGGAAGGGCTGGGGCGTCACCTTGTCGAGGCCGACGATGCGGATGATCTCCTCCACGAGATCGGCCTTGCCCTCGATATCCGGTCGCCAGGACGGCGGCGCAACCTTGACGCGCTCGCCGGCACCCGAGACCCAGAAACCAAGCTCCTTAAGCACGGCTTTCTGCTCGGCGGGGTGCACGTCCAGACCTGTGAGTCGCTTGGTTTCCGACAACGGGAAGTCGATGACCTTGTCATGGGCGGGCACTTCGCCGGCAATCAGCATGTCGGAAGGTGTGCCGCCGCAGAACTCCATCACCAGCCGCGTCGCCATCTCGCAGCCAGGCAGCGTGAATGCGGGATCGACTCCGCGCTCGAAGCGGTAGCGGGCATCGGTAATGATGCCGAGCCTGCGGCCGGTCTGGGCAATGTTAAGCGGGTCCCAGAGTGCCGACTCGATGAGCACATTCACGGTGTTTTCGTCACAGCCGGACGCCTCGCCGCCCATGATGCCGGCCAGTGATTCGACGCCTGCGTCATCGGCGATAACCACCATCGCTTCGTCGAGCTCATAGGTCTTGCCGTCCAGCGCCAGCAGGGTTTCGCCGTTCCGCGCACGGCGAACCACGAGGCCACCCTTGACCTTGTCGGCGTCGAAGACATGCAGCGGCCGGCCACGGTCGAAGGTCATGTAGTTGG
>JBOFUS010000197.1:0-1994 GCA_051652685.1 Beijerinckiaceae bacterium | reverse complement strand
CGCGCCTGAACGGCATGCCTGTCGGCATCATCGCCAACAACGGTATTCTTTTCTCCGAAAGTGCGCAGAAGGGCGCGCATTTCATCGAGCTCTGCTGCCAGCGGCGCATTCCGCTGCTGTTCCTGCAGAACATCTCGGGCTTCATGGTGGGCCGGCAATACGAGGCCGGCGGCATCGCCAGGGATGGCGCGAAGCTGGTGACGGCGGTGGCCTGCGCCCGTGTGCCCAAGATCACATTACTTACTGGCGGAAGCTTCGGCGCGGGCAACTACGGCATGTGCGGCCGCGCCTACGGCCCGCGCTTCCTGTTCTCATGGCCCAACAGCCGCATCTCGGTGATGGGCGGCGAACAGGCGGCATCCGTGCTCGCCACCGTGCGCCGCGACAACCTCGAGGCGGAGGGCAAGGCCTGGTCCGCCGAGGACGAAGCGGCCTTCAAAGCGCCGATCCGCGACAACTACGAACGCGAGGGCAACCCGTATTATGCGACTGCACGGCTGTGGGACGACGGCATCATCCTGCCAAGCGAGACGCGGCGTGTGCTGGCGCTGGCGTTCTCGGCCTGTCTCAATGCACCGGTGGAGGAGACCAGGTTCGGGGTGTTCCGGATGTGACACCCGCTTCTCCCTCGGGAGAAGCTGTCATACAAAACATGACTGATGAGGGTCACCCCGGCACCGGCCAGACCTTCGCACTCGCGGTGAGGATATTGCACTGCACCCCTTCTTTTTCCCGTGGAAGAGATTACGTCTTGGCCATCGGAGCGCAGGCAAGCTCACAGCAGCTCCCGACACCACGTGTTTTCCGGGTTTGACCTGGACGCAACCGACGTGAAAAAGCACGTTCGTCCTTCGGAGTGACCCATGGGTATTGACGCCAGGATTGTCGTCGCCGCGATCTGCATCGCGCAACTCCTTCCGCTGTCGGGTGCGGCGATGGCGCAGGGCGCTCCACCGGCCCCGCAGGTCACCGTCGCGACGCCGCTCTCCCAGCGCGTGGCCCAATGGGACGAGTATACAGGGCGCTTCGAGGCCTTTGAGCAGGTCGAGCTACGGGCCCGCGTGTCGGGCTACATCGACGAGGTGCATTTTCGAGACGGGCAGCTCGTCAAGAAGGGTGACCTGCTCTTCACCATCGACCCCCGCCCGTTCGAGCTGGCGGTCGAGGCCGCGCGAGCCGATGTGGCGCGGGCGCGGGCGCAGGTCCAGCTGACCGAAAACGATGTCGAGCGCGCCGAAGGTCTTGTCCGAAACCAGACGATCACCGCCCGGGATGTCGACCAGCGCCGCGCCAATCTGGCTGTCGCCCGTGCCCAGCTCCTTTCGGCGGAAGTCGCCGGAAGAAGCGCTGCCCTCAATCTGGACTGGAGCAAGGTGCGCGCGCCGATCGCTGGCCGCATCTCCGACAAGCGTGTCGATGTGGGCAATCTGATCTCCGGCGGTCAGCAGGGAGCGACCTTGTTGACGACTGTTGTCAGCCAGGACCCAATTCACTTCATTTTCGACGCCTCGGAGGCGGACTATCTGCGCTACACGCGGCTGCTTGCGTCTGGAGAGCGTCCTTCCGGCCGGGACAATCCCAATCCCGTCCAGGTCCGTCTGGCCGATGAAACGGAATGGAAGCGCACAGGCAAGATGGATTTCGTCGACAACGTGCTCAACGCACGCTCCGGAACAATCCGCGGCCGCGCCGTCTTCGACAATCAGGACACGCTGCTCACGCCAGGCACCTTCGGGCGCATGCGGCTATGGGGTGGCGATGCGGATGTGCTGCTGATCCCGGACAGCGCCGTGGTCTCCGATCAGGCCCGCAAGATCGTGCTCGCTGTCGGACCGGACAACAAGCTCGTGCCGAAGGTCGTGGCGCTTGGACCCATGTCGGATGGGCTGCGCATCGTCCGCGACGGACTTTCGAAGGATGACCGCATCGTGATCAACGGCCTGGCCAATCCCTTCGTGCGGCCGGGCAGCACCGTCGCGCCGCAACCGGGCGAG
>JBOFUS010000196.1:0-2471 GCA_051652685.1 Beijerinckiaceae bacterium | reverse complement strand
CATGCACGCGCTCGCGCTCGTCAATCATGATGTCAGTCAGGTCTGGCCGTGACTGGCGCAACCCTTTGGAAACAAAGAAGCCCTTGTCGGAGAGTGGCGTCAGTTTTTTCGTCAGAAACACCGCAAGATAGCGCGCCATGTTCTGCTCACCCTGTTTGCCGTGGCCGGCTTTCAGCGCCGCCGCCATGGCCTTGTCGCGGGAGCCGCCGCCCTTCAGCCAGCCCTCGATCTCGCGCCAGTTCCGGGCGTAGAGCCCCTGTGTGAGGATGGCCTTGTCCGCATCTTCCACGCGTTCGCCAGCCTTGACGCGCAGTGCCGCGCGCAGCGGCGACAGCGCGAATTTCAGTTCGAGATCGGCTTTCTCGATCCCCCGCCTGATCTGTATGAAGCCGGCGAGCGTCTCGCGCAGGTCCTTTTCCGCCACCTGCTGCCCAGCCAGCACCAATGCCGCATTCAGGGGGCTGTCCTGTGCGGCAAGGGCGGCGCGTACGACGCCGTTCACCGCCTGGCGCATCGCCTCGCGGCCGGTCGCCTCATCCAGCATCTCGAAGCGGGCCGGCACGCCGGCCTCGAAGGGAAACTGGTGCAGCAGGCG
Organism: Beijerinckiaceae bacterium; assembly: GCA_051652685.1. Classification (GTDB taxonomy): domain Bacteria; phylum Pseudomonadota; class Alphaproteobacteria; order Rhizobiales; family Beijerinckiaceae; genus JADCCX01. Next base: position 1,876 of record JBOFUS010000196.1, on the reverse strand, counting down.
TTCGCAGAACGCATGGATAGTCTGGATTTTCAGCCCGCCCGGCGTCTCGATGGCGCGGGCGAAGAGCTTGCGCGCCTGGATGATCTCGATGGCGAGCGGCGGCCGCCCCTCCAGATCAGCGATGGCCTTTGAGAGCTCCGCATCATCCAGCGACACCCAATCGCCCAACTGCCTGAACACGCGGTTCTGCATGTTGGCGGCGGCTGCCTTGGTGAAGGTGAGGCAGAGGATGCGCGCCGGGTTTGCGCCCGCCAGCATCAGCCGCAGCACGCGGCTCGCCAGCACGCTCGTCTTGCCCGCACCGGCATTGGCCGAGACGAAGACGGAGGAAGCGGGATCTGACGCCCGGCGTTGTTCGTGCGAGAGTGATGGCATGGCGGACAATCCTTCTCCCGAGGGAGAAGGTGAGGATCTCCTCTTGTGGATCGTTGCTTCCCTGCCTATCAGCCCCTCTCCACCCCAGACAATCCCAAGCGGAGCCCATGTCCAGAGCAAATCTCACCGAAGCGCGCCGCCCGCGCGGCTTCGAAGACCGGGGACCCGCCGCGCTCGCCGCCGAGCGGCAGATGCTGGAGACGATCAGAACCGTCTATGAGCGCTATGGTTTCGAGGCGGTGGAGACGCCGTTTCTTGAATACACCGAGGCGCTGGGCAAGTTCCTGCCCGATCAGGACCGCCCGAACGCGGGTGTTTTCAGCCTTCAGGATGATGACGAGCAGTGGGTGAGCCTGCGCTATGACCTGACGGCACCCTTGGCGCGCTATGTGGCGGAGAATTTCGACAGGCTGCCAAAGCCATATCGCTCGTATCGGGTGGGTCCGGTGTTCCGCAACGAGAAGCCGGGTCCGGGGCGCTTTAGGCAGTTCCTGCAGTTCGATGCGGATACGGTGGGGGCGGGCGGTGTGGCGGCCGATGCCGAGAACTGCATGATGTTTGCTGACGCCATGGAGGCGCTGGGTATTCCGCGCGGCTCCTATGTGGTGAAGGTGAACAACCGCAAGGTGCTGGATGGCGTTATGGAGGCCATTGGCATTGGTGGGCCGGAGCATGCGGGGACAAGGCTGACGGTGCTTCGGGCTATGGATAAATATGATCGACTTGGCGATGATGCAGTCCTCGCGCTTCTAACTACAGGTCGACGGGACGAAAGCGGCGACTTCACCAAGGGAGCAGGGTTAAACAAAGCAGACGCCGACAAGCTTGTTGAGCTGCTTTCGATGATGGGGTTGGTAGATCATGCGCTTTGGGATGCAGCTGATATTGAAGATGGATTGAGGGACGAATTGGACAGCGCTGCAGGCTACAGCAAGCATGCGACCCAAACTCTCTCGAAGTGGCTTGCAGAGATGCTTGCAGAATCGCAAGCTGGGCTTGCGGGTGTTTCTGAACTTCAACAGATTTGGAAAATCGTACGTTTGTCAGGCTACGCCGACGGTCGTATTGTTATCGACCCCTCCGTCGTCCGAGGCCTCGAATACTACACAGGCCCTGTCTACGAGGTCGAACTCACCTTCGACATCCCCGACGAAACCGGCAAGCCCGTGCGCTTCGGCAGCGTCGGCGGTGGCGGGCGCTACGATGGCCTCATCGGCCGTTTCCGCGCCGAGGACGTGCCAGCCACCGGCATCTCCATCGGCGTATCGCGGCTTCAGGCAGCACTCACGCATCTGGGAAAGCTGAAGAGCGAAACGCCGCAGGGGCCTGTGGTGGTGACGGTGATGGACCGCGACAACATCGCCGAATACCAGAAGATGGTCTCGGAACTCCGGAATGCCGGTATCAAGGCCGAGCTCTACCTCGGCGATGCCGGCTTCAAGGCGCAGATGAAATATTGCGACCGTCGAAACGCGCCGCTGGCCGTCATACAAGGTTCGGA
>JBOFUS010000195.1:0-7662 GCA_051652685.1 Beijerinckiaceae bacterium | reverse complement strand
CCGGTGAAGCAATGGTCGGTGAACTGCGGCTGCACAACGTCGCGGCCACCGTAACCACAGCCGCGATAGATCCCATCAACCGAGAGGAACGCCAGGCTGTCCGCGCCCACATGGGCGCGCATCTCTTCGAGCGTCATGTTGGCGGCCAGCAGGTTTTCGCGCGTCGGTGTGTCGATGCCATAGTAGTCCGGATGTGTGATCGGCGGGCTCGCGATGCGGAAATGCACTTCGCGCGCGCCGGCCTCCCGCATCATGCGCACAATCTTCACAGATGTGGTGCCGCGCACGATGGAATCGTCAATGAGCACAATGCGCTTGCCCTCGATTACCGGGCGGTTGGCGCTGTGCTTCATGCGCACGCCAAGCTCGCGCACGGACTGGGTCGGCTGGATGAAGGTGCGGCCGACATAGTGGTTTCGGATGATGCCAAGCTCGTAGGGGAGGCCGGCCGCCTGTGCGTAACCGATGGCAGCAGGCACGCCGGAATCCGGTACCGGCACCACAAGGTCCGCTTCTACAGCGCTCTCCTTCGCAAGCTCCGCGCCGAAGTTCTTGCGCACCTGATAGACGTTGCGTCCATGCACGATAGAGTCCGGCCGCGCGAAATAAATGTACTCGAAGATGCAGGGACGCATGATCTTCGTCTCGAACGGCTTAATCGATTCGACGCCTTTTTCGTCAATGATGACGATTTCGCCGTTCTCGACATCGCGCACAAAGCGCGCGCCGATGATATCGAGGGCGCAGGTCTCGGAGGCGAGGATGGGGCAACCGTTCAGGTCACCCAGAACCAGTGGGCGGATTCCAAGCGGGTCGCGCGCGCCGATCAACTTCTTGTTGGTCAGCGCCACGAAGGAATACGCCCCCTCCAGCTGTGAAAGCGCGTCGATGAAGCGGTCGAGAAAGCGACTCCTGAGCGAGCGCGCCACGAGGTGGAGCACAACCTCGGTGTCGGACGTTGACTGGCAGATCGCGCCCTTGCGGATCAGCTCGCGGCGGATCGTCAGGCCGTTGGTCAGGTTACCGTTATGGGCAATGGCGAGCCCGCCGACATCGAGTTCCGCAAACAGCGGCTGGACGTTGCGCAGGATGGTTTCGCCGGTCGTCGAGTATCGGACGTGGCCACAGGCCATTTCGCCTGGCAACCTGTCGATCACGTCCTTGTCGGAGAACGTATCGCCCACAAGCCCCATGCGCCGCTCGGAATGGAAACGTGCACCGTCGAACGTCACGATCCCGGCCGCCTCTTCGCCGCGATGCTGGAGCGCATGCAGGCCGAGCGCCGTAATCGCCGCCGCTTCCGGATGCCCGAAAATGCCGAAAACCCCGCATTTCTCGCGGAGGAAGTCGCCGTTGTCGTCGTTCATCTCGCTCTTTCGCGCAGGGTCGCTGACTGCGACCTCGTATACTTTTCAGTCCACGCCGAACATTGTCAGCGGTTTTGCACCGGGCGTTGGCCGCTGTCGATCATGCGTTGCAGCGCGGCGCGATCTGCCGGCTGGGATGCGGGCAGGGCCGCTGGAGGGGCTTCGCTGCGACGTGCCGGTGCTTGCGGTGCGGGCGTCTGGTCGCGTGGTGCATCGCCTTCGAGGGCCTTGTTTCGCAGTTTCTGCAGCGCTTCGTCCGGGTTCTCGGGCAGAAAGCTTTTCAGTGTCGCGCCTGCGGACGCCAGCATCGGTTTCAGGCGCGAATCCTTTACCCAGGCGGGGTGTTTGGTGTCGTCGGGTGCCAGCCAGGCGAAGAAGATGAAACCGACGACCGCCAGAAGGAAGCCGCGCGCCGCGCCGAAGAGAAAACCCAGCGTCCGGTCCAGCGCGCCCACGCGGCTATCGAGGATCATGTCGGAGATCTTTGCCGAGATGAAGTAGGCGAGCAACAATGTCAGCAGGAAGATGCCGCCAGCCGCCACCGGCGTTGCGATTTTCTCGTTGGTCGAAACGTATTGCAGGGCGAGAGGCACGGCCTGTTTGTAAGTGGTATAGGTGACCACGGCCGCAACGGCCCATGAGCCAATAGCGAGCACCTCGCGTGTGAAGCCGCGCAATGCCGCCAGCAAGGCGGAGAGCAGGACAACCACGATCACGATCATATCGAGAATGGTGACAGGCATGGACGCTCCGCGAACGCTTACGAAATCCGGAACGCCAGCCCCTGCGCGGAACGCCCCACCGCCGGCTCATCCGGCGGCGAGGCCTCTATAACCGGGCTTGGCGTCGCCGTCACGCCTCCCGCGCGCTTCGTTCGACGGTTCTGATCGGTTTTCCAGCGGCAACCAGCGCCACCATGTCCGCGATGCGCTCCATGGGCCGGCAGGACAGCAGTTTTGCGCCGTCCTCCACCGCTTTGCCTCCCGGCACGGCGGCGCGGCCGAAACCGAGCTTCTTCGCTTCTTTCAGGCGGTTTCCTGCGTGAATCACCGGGCGGATTGCGCCGGATAGGCTCACCTCGCCGAAAATCGCCATGTCGAGCGGCAGTGGATTGCCCGTCAGCGAGGAAATGAGCGCGGCAGCCACCGCGAGGTCGGCGGCCGGTTCTGTGATCCGCAGGCCGCCAGCGACATTGAGATAGACGTCGTAGTTGCCAAGGCGCACGCCGCCATGTGCTTCAAGGACCGCGAGCACCATGGCGAGCCGGTTGCTGTCCCAGCCGACGACGGCGCGGCGGGGCGTCCCAAGACCGGTCGGGACCACGAGTGCCTGAAGCTCGACAAGCAGCGGCCGCGTGCCCTCCATGCCAGCAAAAACGGCAGCTCCCGAAGCGTTGGCATCCCGTGCGCCGAGAAACAGCGCGGAAGGGTTCGCGACCTCTGACAAACCGTCGCCGCCCATCTCGAAGACACCAATTTCGTCGGTCGGACCAAAGCGGTTCTTGAGCCCGCGCAGGATGCGGAAATGATGACCTCCCTCGCCCTCGAAGAAGATGACAGCATCAACCATGTGCTCGACCACGCGCGGGCCGGCGATCTGGCCATCCTTTGTCACGTGGCCAACGAGAATGACACAGGCCCCGGTGGTCTTGGCGAAACGGATCAGCATCTGCGCGCTGGCCCGTACCTGCGTTACCGTGCCAGGCGCAGCCTCGACCGCGCTCGTCCACATCGTCTGGATGGAATCGATGATCACGAGAGAAGGTGTCGGCCCCTGCGCCAGCGTGGCGACGATATCATCGACATGGGTCTCAGCCGCCAGCTCAACCGGCGCGCCGGCTAACCCCAACCGCTCCGCCCGAAGCCGCACCTGCGCCGTTGCCTCCTCGCCTGAGATATAAGCGACACGCGCCCCGGCTTTCGCCAGCGCTGCCGCCGCCTGGATCAGCAATGTCGATTTGCCGATGCCTGGCTCGCCGCCCAGAAGAATCACGGAGCCACGCACGAAGCCGCCACCGGTGACGCGGTCCAGTTCGCCAATGCCGGAGGGCAGGCGCGGTGCATCCTTTGTTTCGCCGATCAGGCCTTCAAGCCGGAAGACCCGGCCCCGCGACGCGCGTGCACCACCTTGCAGTGGCGGTGTTATCGACGCACCTTCTTCCGCAATGCTGTTCCATTCACCGCAGGCTTCGCAGCGGCCTTGCCAGCGGCCATGCGCTGCCCCGCAGTTCTGACAGATGAAGTTGTTCTTCGGCTTGGCCAAGACCTAGTGTCCGACGGTCTGGCGCTGGTAGCGGCCACCGAGCGAGGTCAGGATTTCATAGCCATTGGTGCCGGCAGCCGCCGCCACATCATCAACCCCGATCCCGTCGCCCAGCAACACCGCACGATGGCCGGCCTTCACGCTTCCTTCGGGGCAATCCGTAACGTCGATGGTGACAAGGTCCATCGAGACCCGGCCGGCGAAGGGGCTCCGGATGCCATGTACCAAGGCTGCACCGCCGGGTTTTGTGTCTGTTGCCGAAAGCGCGCGCAGCCAGCCATCGGCATAGCCAAGCGACAGGGTTGCGATCCGGGAGGGGCGTTTCGCCGTCCACATGGCATTGTAACCCACGTGATCCCCCGGTTCGACATGGCGCACCTGAAGAATCGTGGCTTCAAGGCGGACAACGGACCGCATGGGGTTTGGCTGGCCCGGCGTCGGATTGCCGCCATAGAGCGCGTAACCGGCGCGGGTCATGTCATGGTGTGGGACTTCCTTCAGAAAATGACCCGACGAATTCGACATGCTGCGCCGCCCGATCCTGTCGCCAAACAATGCAGAGACGCGTGCAAACCGGGCAATCTGCGCTGCATTCAAGGGGTTGTCCGGTTCCTCTGAGGCCACGAAATGGGACATCAACAGATCGATGCCAATGCCCTCCCACTCCGTCCGCTGGGACAGTTGCCGCGCCTCGTCAAGCGAAAGGCCCAGCCGGTTCATGCCGGTGTCGACATGCAGCGCTGCCGGCCCGCCGCCAGCGTTTCGCCAGCGGATGATCTCGCCAAATGTTCCGAGCACGGGCCGGAGCCTGTTCTGCCGGTAGGTCTCCTCCGCTCCGGCCGGCAGGCCGTTCAGCACATGGATATGGGCCAGCGGTGCGGCCTTCCGCGCGCGCAGGGCTTCCGACAGATGCGCCACGAAAAAAGTGCGGCAACCGGCCGCTGCCAGCGCGGGAACCACTGTTTCGATCCCCAGCCCGTAGCCATCGGCCTTGACGACAGCCGCGCACTCCGCCGGCCGGGCGCGCTCGGCCAGAAGTCGCCAGTTGGCGACAAGCGCGCCCGGATCAACCGTCAGGATCCCGCCATGTGGATTGGGATATTCCATCGCCATCCTGTCGCACCTGCATGAACCCTTGTGCAAGGAACTTGCTTGTTCCCTCTTTGTGCTATGTTGTCAACAGGTGGATTCGGGGTTTGCTGTCGCCGCCGGTCCATCTGCGCTAGTTGCACGTAGTTCATCGAGTGAGAGGTTCCACCATGGCCCGCGGCAAGACGCCTGGCGCGAAGGCGAGCGAAATCGAGGCCCTGTTCGATAGCGCGGCCGCCCGGCCGGCGATCGACCAGCGCGTCATTGCGGTGCGCGGAGCGCGCGAGCACAATCTGAAGAACGTTGATCTGACGATTCCGCGTGACAGACTCGTGGTTTTCACCGGGCTGTCGGGCTCCGGCAAGTCCTCCCTAGCCTTCGACACGATCTATGCGGAGGGGCAGCGCCGCTATGTCGAGTCTCTCTCGGCTTACGCCCGCCAGTTCCTCGAAATGATGCAGAAGCCGGACGTCGACCAGATTGACGGCCTCTCTCCGGCCATTTCCATCGAGCAGAAAACAACGAGCAAAAACCCGCGCTCTACGGTCGGCACCGTGACGGAAATCTACGACTACATGCGCCTGCTCTGGGCGCGGGTCGGAATCCCCTATTCACCGGCGACGGGCCTGCCCATCGAGAGCCAGACGGTCAGCCAGATGGTTGATCGTGTGCTGGAGCTGCCGCAGAAAGCACGCCTGCTGTTGCTTGCGCCTGTGGTGCGCGGCCGCAAGGGCGAGTTCCGCAAGGATTTTGCGGAATGGCAGAAGAAGGGCTTCCAGCGCGTCAAGGTGAACGGCGAGCTGTATGACATCGCCGACGCGCCGCTGCTCGACAAGAAGTTCAAGCACGACATCGACATCGTGGTGGACCGCATTGTCGTGCGCCCGGACATCGCGGCGCGGCTGGCGGAAAGTTTCGAGACCGCACTCCAGCTCGCCGAGGGACTTGCCGTTGCCGAGTTCGCCGAAGAGAAGGAGGAGGACGGCTCGCCCCGCCGGGTGATGTTCTCCGAAAAATTCGCCTGTCCCGTCTCCGGCTTCACGATTCCCGAGATCGAGCCCAGGCTTTTTTCCTTCAACAACCCTTTCGGGGCTTGTCCCACCTGCGGCGGCATCGGTCACGAGATGCGGATCGACGCCGATCTGATTATCCCTGACCATTCGATCACATTGAAGAAGGGGGCGATCGCGCCCTGGGCGAAGTCGTCCTCGCCCTATTATGGCCAGACGCTTGACGCGCTGGCCAAGCATTTCGGCTTCTCGCTGTCGAAACCCTGGGACGATCTGCCGGAGAAAGCGAAGAACGTCATCCTTTACGGTTCCGGCAAGGAAGACGTGACTTTCCAGTATGATGACGGTTTGCGCAGCTACAAGGTGACCAAGCCCTTCGAAGGTGTGATCATCAATCTGGAGCGGCGCTACAAGGAGACGGACAGCGACTGGTCACGCGAGGATATCGGCCGATTCATGGGCGAGACGCCTTGCCATGCCTGCGCGGGCGACCGGCTGAAGCCCGAGGCGCTGGCCGTGAAAATCGCCGGCTGTACCATCAGCGAGGTGACGCGGCTTTCGGTGAAGGATGCCAGCGTCTGGTTTGGCGAACTCAACCACAAGCTCAACGACAAGCAGCGCGAAATTGCCGTGCGCATCCTGAAGGAAATCCGCGACCGGCTGCGTTTCCTGCTGGATGTTGGTCTCGAATATCTGACTCTTGGCCGCGGCTCCGGCACGCTGTCAGGCGGCGAAAGCCAGCGCATCCGCCTGGCCTCCCAGATCGGTTCGGGGCTCACGGGCGTGCTCTACGTGCTCGACGAGCCATCCATCGGCCTTCATCAGCGCGACAACGAACGGCTGCTCGGCACGCTGCGTCGCCTGCGCGATCTCGGCAACACCGTGATTGTGGTTGAACATGACGAGGATGCCATTTTGCAGGCCGATTATGTGGTCGACGTCGGGCCTGGTGCCGGTATCCACGGCGGGCAAGTGGTCGCACAGGGCACGCCTGCCGAAGTTCTGGCGAACCCCAACTCGCTGACCGGCAAATACCTGACCGGTGAGCTGACGGTTGCTGTCCCGCGCGAGCGTCGCAAGCCCATGAAATCGCGCCAGCTCCGCATCGTCAATGCGCGCGGCAACAACCTGAAGAATGTCACGGTCGATATTCCGCTCGGCACCTTCACCTGCATCACTGGTGTCTCGGGTGGCGGCAAGTCGACGCTGGTGATCGACACACTCTACAAGCAGGCGGCGAAGCGCCTGAACGGCGCGCTGGAGCCCGCCGCGCCCCATGACCGGATCGAGGGTCTGGAGCACCTCGACAAGGTCATCGACATCGACCAGTCGCCCATCGGGCGCACGCCACGCTCCAATCCCGCCACATACACGGGGGCCTTCACGCCCATCCGTGAATGGTTCGCCGGGCTGCCTGAGGCGAAGACGCGCGGCTACCAGCCGGGACGCTTCTCCTTCAACGTCAAGGGTGGCCGCTGCGAGGCCTGCCAGGGCGACGGCGTGATCAAGATCGAGATGCACTTCCTGCCGGACGTCTATGTCACTTGCGATATCTGCAAGGGAAAGCGTTATGACCGCGAGACGCTGGAAGTGAAGTATCGGAACAAATCAATCGCAGAAGTTCTTGATTCAACGGTGGAAGAGGCACGCGATCTGTTCAAGGCCGTGCCGTCCATCCGCGAGAAGATGGAGACGCTCTCGCGCGTCGGCCTCGACTACGTCAAGGTCGGCCAGCAGGCGACAACGCTGTCCGGCGGCGAGGCGCAGCGAGTCAAGCTGTCGAAAGAACTCTCCCGCCGAGCCACCGGGCGCACCCTGTATATCCTCGATGAGCCAACAACCGGCCTGCATTTCCACGATGTGAAGAAGCTGCTCGAGGTGCTGCATGAGCTGGTGGACCAGGGCAACAGCGTGGTGGTCATCGAGCATAATCT
>JBOFUS010000194.1:0-2817 GCA_051652685.1 Beijerinckiaceae bacterium | reverse complement strand
ATCGACAGTGCTTACGTGAAAGTGGCGGAGCACACCGTCAACCTCAGCATGAACATCATCTGCCCTGCGTGAGGTTTCGCGCATGGCAGCAAGTCCAGCTGCCATCAGCACAAAGGGAGTAATCAAACTGCCTACCGATTGCTCAAGCGCCGCTGCAAATACCGGATGATCAGGCTCCTCGAGGAGGATGGCGACAAGAGCCGACGCATCAACAAACATGGGTCACTCGTCGTAAAGCGAGTCAAAAAACGCCTTGTCCGCTTTCAGGCCCGTCTTGCCTGCCGAGCGCATTCTGTTGTGAAGGTCCTTGAGAAAGGCCTCCGTCTCCGGTTTCAACTTTGGGGTTTCGCCAAGCCGTGCATCTTCGCGTTCGAGCGCCTCGTGGATCGTCGCCGTCACGGTCTTGCCGGTGCGCTTGGCGAGCTTTCGCGCCAGCGACGTCGTATCCTCATTACGAATGCTGAGCGGCATCTCCACCTCCCGTATATACGCAAATATTTATCGCATATACGGTCACCGGGCAAGATGCCGAACCTTCAATGCGCCATGGCCTTGACGATGCCCTCGACCATTTTCTTGGCGTCCGACAGCAGCATCATGGTGTTGTTCCGGTAGAACACCTCATTGTCGATGCCGGCATAGCCGACGCCGCCCATGCCGCGCTTGACGAAGAGAACGGTGCCCGCCTTCTCCACGTCCAGCACCGGCATGCCGTAAATGGGCGACGTCTTGTCGGTCTTGGCAGCGGGGTTTGTCACGTCATTCGCGCCGATGACGAAGGCGACGTCGGCCTGGCCGAACTCGCTGTTGATGTCCTCCAGCTCGAACACATCGTCATAGGGCACGTTGGCTTCCGCCAGCAGCACGTTCATGTGGCCGGGCATGCGGCCGGCGACCGGGTGGATGGCGTACTTCACCTCGACGCCTTCCTTCTTCAGCAGGTCGCCCATCTCGCGCAGCGCGTGCTGCGCCTGCGCCACCGCCATGCCGTAGCCAGGCACGATGATCACCTTCTGTGCGTTCTTCATGATGTAGGCGGCATCCTCCGCCGAGCCGGCCTTGTAGGGCTTGGCCTCCGCCTTGCCGCCAGCCACCGCGTCGTCGCCGCCAAAGCCCCCGAGGATGACCGAGATGAAGCTGCGGTTCATGGCTTTGCACATGATGTAGGACAGGATCGCACCCGACGAGCCGACCAACGCGCCGGTGATGATGAGCGCGAGGTTGCCGACGGTGAAACCGATGCCCGCTGCCGCCCAGCCCGAGTAGCTGTTGAGCATCGAGACCACGACCGGCATGTCCGCGCCGCCGATGGGGATGATCAGCGTCACGCCGAGAACGAAGGCAATGAGCACGATCAGCCAGAAGGCCGTCTGGCTCTCTGTGCCGATAAAGACGAGCAACAGCGCGGCCATGGCCACGCCCAGCGCGATGTTGAGCATGTGCCGCCGCGGCAGCATGATCGGCTTGCCGCTCATCTTTCCGTTGAGCTTGAGGAAGGCGATGACAGAACCCGTAAAGGTAATTGCACCGATCGCGACGCCCAGCCCCATCTCGAAGAGCGAGGCCTTCTTGATCGCACCGACTTCGCCGATGCCAAAGGCAGCCGGCGCATAAAGTGCAGCCGCTGCCACGAACACCGCCGAGAGGCCGACAAGCGCGTGGAAGAAGGCCACGAGCTCGGGCATCTGCGTCATCTGCACCTTGTTGGCCATATAGGCACCGATGCCGCCGCCGATGGCGAGGCCGGAGATGAGCAGCAGCCAGCCGGTGGCACTGGAGGGCGGCGCGATGATCACCGTGGTGACGATGGCGATGCCCATGCCGACCATGCCGAACAGGTTGCCCTGCCGCGAGGATGAGGGATGCGACAACCCGCGCAGCGCCAGGATGAACAGGACGCCGGAGACGAGGTAGAGGAGGGAGGCGAGGTTTTGCATGATCGTCGCCCGCTCACTTCTTCTTGTACATGGCCAGCATGCGCTGGGTGACGAGGAAGCCGCCGAAGATGTTCACGGAGGCGAGGATGAGCGCGATGAAGCCGAAGCCGCTCGCCAAACCACTTCCCGAACTATTGCCGCCGCCAGCAACGCTGACGCCGACCGCCAGCACCGCGCCCACCACGATGACCGACGAGATGGCGTTGGTGACGGACATCAGCGGCGTGTGCAGCGCCGGCGTCACCGACCAGACGACGTAGTAGCCGACGAAGATCGCCAGCACGAAGATGGCGAACTGGAACACCGTCGGGTCGATACCGGCGGCGGCTGCCGTGGCAGAGGCGGCCGAGGCAGCTCCGGCCTTGATCGCGCCGATGGCGGCATCTGCCTTGGCGAGCGCCGCAGCGGCGGCATTGCGGGCCTCTTCGGCCTGTTTCAGGAGTTCAGCGGGTGTGGACATGGTTCTTCCTCACGCCTTCGGCTGGAAATTCGGATGCACGACCGCGCCGTCGCGCGTCAGCAGCGTCGCCTTCACCAGCTCGTCGTCAAAATTCACGGCAAGCTTCTTCTCGCCCTTGTCGATCATCGTCTCGAGGAAGGAAAAGAGGTTCTTGGCGTAGAGCTGCGAGGCCGTGGCGGCCATGCGGCCGGGCAGATTGGCAAGACCGGCGATCTTGACGCCATTGGCCATCTCGACGATCTCGCCAGCCTTCGCGCCCTCGACATTGCCGCCGCGCTCGACCGCGAGATCCACCAGTACGGAGCCGGGGCGCATGGAGGCGACCATCTCCTTTGACACAAGACGCGGCGCGGGCCGGCCCGGAATCAGTGCCGTGGTGATGACGATGTCCTGCTTCGCGATGTGGCTGGCTGTCAGCTC
>JBOFUS010000193.1:0-8211 GCA_051652685.1 Beijerinckiaceae bacterium | reverse complement strand
CGGAAGGGATAGCCATCGATGGCCCGGTCCGGGCAACTCCAGGCCCTCCCGCGCGCTGCTTCCTTGACGAAATAGTTGTCGAGCTCGACGCCGATGCGGTGTCGTCCGTAGAACCACAGTGCCGTCCATGCGAGGGCGAAGATCAGCAGCAGTGCGAAGGGAACATAAAGCCAGGCCCGCCCGCTGCGCGCCGTTGTAGAAGTCGTCATGAAAAAGGCCCCGCCAATTGCATTGCCGGGCAAGGATGGTTACCCGGTAATAAGAAAGCAGTGTCGCACGTCGCCATGGATCACGTCGAGATCAAGGCGGAGCCGCATGTTTCACACGGGGGGCCACTGCAAGACTTCTGGGTCTTCGGTTACGGCTCGCTGATGTGGCATCCGGGCTTCCCCTTCGCCGAGCGGATGCCCGCCGTGGCCCATGGCGTGCACAGGCGGCTTTGCGTCTATTCGTATCGCTACCGGGGCACGCCGGAGAAGCCGGGACTGGTGATGGGGCTGCTGGCCGGCGGCTGCTGCCACGGCATGGCGTTTCGCGTGCGGGGCGAGGATGCGCGGGAAGCACGTGACTATCTGACAGCCCGCGAGCAGGTATCCATGGTCTACCATGAGGTGTTTCGGCCGGTGCGCCTGCGTGACGGCAGGCAGGTGCCGGCGCTCTGCTATGTCGTTGACCGGAGCCACCAGCAATTCGCCGGCAGGCTGTGCCGCGATACCCAACTCGCCCATGTCAGGGACAGCCACGGCCAGCGCGGGCCGAACCGCGACTATGTGCGCAACACGGCGGATCTTCTGGCGGAGATCGGCTGCGAGGACCGCACGCTCAGCTGGCTGGCGCGCCGGCTGGCGGAATAGAAAAAAGGGCCGCCGCCCGGAGGCGACGGCCGTGATTCCAGCGCTATCAGAAGCGGTAGTTGACGCCGGCGCGGACGACATTGCCGCGCACCTTGGTCTCGGAAGCGTAGTCGATGCCGTTCAGCCCGGCAAAGCCGCGAACAGCACCATTGCCGGCTGCAAACTGCTTCACGGTGCCGAGATCGTAGTAGAGATATTCGCCCTTGATCGACCAGTTCTGCGTCAATGCGTACTCGAGGCCAGCACCGACAGTGTAGCCGAAACGCGTGTCGGACTTCGTGCCTGCCCAGACGAAGCCCGGGCTCTGAACGCCGGCAACGCCCGTCGTCGTCTCGACATCGGCGAAAGCAAGGCCGCCGGTCGCGTAGACCAGCAGGCGATCAGCGGCAAAACCGAGACGACCGCGCAGCGTGCCGAGATAGTTCATATCGGCGCTGGCGGTGGTGCGCAGTTGTGTTCCGAACACCGGGTTACCGATGAAGCCCGCGTTGCGACCGCGCGTGGTGAGCATGACATCCGCCTCAACACCCGCGACAAAAGCACCAAACTGCGCATTGTAACCAGCCTGGAGACCACCGAGCAGGCCATCACGGCCGGTCTTGAGCGAGGACGGGACGATGCCCGGCACGATCAGCGTGTTGAACAGGGGCGTGCCGACGGTTTCGGTCTTCATGTCGTTGAAGCCGTAACCGATATTGCCGCCGACGTAGAAGCCGGTCCAGGTGAACATGGGCATGGCTGGAACGGGCGTCGGCTTTGCGAAGCGCTGGCCGAGATCAGCAGCGGCAGCGGGAGACACCATCGCGCCAGCGGCGAGAACAGCGGCAAGTGAAAGATGCGAAAGCTTCATGACAGGATACTCCGGGATCAGGAACGCTGAAGCGTGCGGGTTTATCTGCGCTTCACTCGTATCCCGGAGTAGTTTCGTTACCTTAACAAAGAATTTCAAAAGCAACTGGCGCAGCACCTGATTGCTGCGACGTTTCAGCGCCGATGCATTCTGGCCACAGCCAAACTGGGCTCACACGTGGATGGCGCGTTTGTCCACCGCGAGCGCCGCTTCCTTCACCGCCTCGCTCATCGTGGGATGCGCGTGGCAGGTGCGGGCGAGATCTTCCGACGAACCGCCAAACTCCATCAGCACGCCCACTTCGTGGATGAGGTCACCCGCGCCGGCACCGATGATGTGGCAGCCAACAACACGGTCGGTTGCGGCATCCGCCAGCACCTTCACGAAGCCGTCGGTGGCACGGTTTGCCCGCGCGCGGCCGTTGGCAGTGAAGGGGAACTTGCCGGTACGGTAGGCGATGCCGGCCTTCTTCAGCTCTTCCTCGGTCTTGCCGATGGAGGCCACCTCCGGCCAGGTGTAGACGACACCGGGGATGCAATCGTAGTTGATGTGCGGCTTCTGGCCCGCGAGGATCTCGGCCACGCAGACCCCCTCGTCCTCCGCCTTGTGGGCGAGCATGGGCCCGCGCACCACATCGCCGATGGCATAGATGCCAGGCACATTGGTGGCGAAGTGATCGTCAATGATCACGCGCCCGCGCTCCATGGTGACGCCCGCCGCCTCGAGACCCAGACCATCCGTGTAGGGCCGGCGACCCGTCGCCACCAGCACAACATCGGCTACAGCCGTTTCGGCCGCACCGCCGGCCACCGGTTCGAAGGTGACCTTCGCGCCCACCTCCAGCTTCTCCACCGCAGTGACCTTGCTCGACAGCTTGAAAGCGACGCCCTGCTTCTGCTGGATGCGCAAGAACTGCTTGGCAATCTCGTCATCCATGCCAGGCAGGATGCGGTCGAGATACTCGATCACGATCACCTCGGAGCCAAGCCTGCGCCAGACGGAGCCAAGCTCCAGCCCGATGACGCCGCCGCCGATGACGATCAGTTTCTTCGGCACGCCCTCCAGCTCCAGCGCGCCGGTGGAGGAGACGATGGTCTTCTCGTCAAACTCGATCTTCACGCCAGGCGGCGAGGCGATGTCGGAGCCAGTGGCGATGACGATGTTCTTTGTCTCCAGCACAGTGAGTGAACCGTCATCGGCCTTCACCTGGACTTTTCCTTGTGCAAGGATCGTGCCCCAGCCCTTCACACCATCGACCTTGTTCTTCTTCAGCAGGAACTCGACGCCCTTGACGTTGGCATCCACCGTATCCTGCTTGTGCTTCATCATGGCCGGCAGGTTGAGCCTGGGTGGGCTTACCTCAATGCCAAGCTCGGCAAAGCCGTGGCCCGCCTCATCGAACATCTCGGAGGCATGCAGCAGCGCCTTGGACGGAATGCAGCCGATGTTGAGGCAAGTGCCGCCATAGGTTTTCATTTTCTCGACGATGGCAGTTTTCAGGCCAAGCTGCGCGGCGCGGATGGCGCAGACGTAGCCGCCGGGGCCGGAGCCGATGATGATGAGATCGTAGGACATGGGTTGCTTTCAGTAGTTAGCTTGCAAGGCGCAGGATTTCGGCTTGCCGCTCGGCCCGCTCGCGAAGCGAACTTGAGCCGAAATCGATTTCATCACCGTCATCGTCGAGCCAGAAGATTTTGTGGCCATATTCTTCAAGCGCGACTGTTGCGAAACGTGCGGGATCATTGCGGAGAAACGCGAACATGTCTCCGCGCGCGAGGATAGACCGGAGATCGACAACGCCGGCAAATCCATCGCGCCAGACGATCTTGAGGACGCCGTTCAACACGGACTCAACGCTTTGCATTCGGACGATCTCAGCCATTGATCTTCTCCGGTTTGCGCCCTGCTCCAATGGTGTCCCACGCAGCCATCAACCTGTCGCGTCTTGGCCATGCCCAGGCAACGACAGCTCGCAACTGCGGCAGAGGTAGCGTGCCATGCAGGATGACGCCATTCCTGATGTCAATCTGTGCGATGAACTCGGCATAGCGCGCATGGAAATGCGGCGGCGGATGCTCCGATGGGTAGATTTCGATCGTGATGCCGCTGAAGCGACTCAGAACCGGCATTGTTGGCTCAATAGCACCTGACACCCCAAGGCGTTGACCGGCAGTAGCCGCCAAAACCCCAGCCCCATGTTGTGACCACAACCGGGCGGCTGGCCGCCACCTGCGTGGCGCGCGCCTGCACGAGATCCGTGCGGCACTTGATATAGGTGGGGGAGCCGGCCTTCGCGCCGATCTCGCGGCAGAAGAGATCATCCTCCGCCCGCTCCATGGCGCGGCGCTCCTCGACGGTCTGGCAGGCCGCGAGGGGAAGGAGGAGGGCGAGAAGGGCAAGTTTGCGCATGTTCGTTTTCCTCTTCTTGCTTCTCCCTTGGGAGAAGCTGGCAGGCGGAGCCTGACTGATGAGGGTTTGCGCCGGCGTCTGGCGCAGACCCTCATCCGACCGCCTTCGGCGGCCACCTTTCCCAAGGGAGAAGGAAACAAAAAACCTCACAAATCCATCACCAGCCGCGCCGGGTCCTCAAGGTTCTCCTTGACCCGGACGAGGAAGGTCACCGCTTCCTTGCCGTCCACAATGCGGTGATCGTAGGACAGCGCCAGATACATCATCGGCCGCACCACGATCTGACCGCCGACCACCATCGGCCGGTCCTGGATCTTGTGCATGCCCAGAATGCCCGACTGCGGCGCGTTGAGGATCGGTGTCGACATCAGCGAGCCGTAGATACCGCCATTGGTGATGGTGAAGGTGCCGCCCTGCATATCCTCGATCTTCAGCTGGCCATCCCGCGCGCGCTTGCCGAAGTCGGCGATGGTCTTCTCGATGCCGGCGATGGAGAGATGGTCCGCGTCGCGCACCACCGGCACCACGAGGCCCTTCTCGGTGCCGACGGCGATGCCGACGTGGTAGTAGTTCTTGTAGATCACGTCCGCGCCGTCGATCTCGGCGTTGACGCCGGGCAGTTCCTTCAGCGCCTGCACGCAGGCCTTCACGAAGAAGCCCATGAAGCCGAGCTTCGCGCCGTGCTTCTTCTCGAAAGCGTCTTTGTACTTCGTGCGCAGCGCCATGATCTCGCCCATGTCCACCTCGTTGAAGGTGGTCAGCATGGCGGCGCTGTTCTGCGCTTCCTTGAGGCGGCGCGCGATGGTCTGGCGCAGCTTCGTCATCTTGACGCGCTCCTCGCGCGAGGCGTCGGTGGCTGGAGACGCCGTGCGGGCAGCAGCCGGAGCAACAGCCACCGGAACTGGCGCGGACGCAGCCCGGGCGACAGCCGCCATCACATCTTCCTTCAGCACCTGGCCGCGCTTGCCGGAACCAGCATCCACCTGCACGCCCGTTTCCGCCATCATCTTGGCGGCGGAGGGTGCGGGCGGCATCGAAGTGACAGCAGGCTTTTCCTGGATCGGGGCTTGTCCGGCTGCCGGAATGGCCTCCGGAATTGCGGGCTCCGCCGGAGCCGGCTTTCCCGCAGGCGTCGCGGCTGAGGTTCCGGCCGCCGCATTACCTGCAGCACCACCTGCCGAAATCTGGCCAAGCAGCGCGCCGACGCCAACCGTCTCGCCGTCCTTGGCGACGATCTCGGAGAGCACGCCCGCTTCAGGCGCGTTCACCTCCAGCGTCACCTTGTCGGTTTCGAGCTCCACGATCGGCTCGTCCTTCTTCACGGCCTCGCCTGGTTTCTTGAACCATTTGCCGATCGTGGCTTCCGATACGGACTCGCCCAGGGTGGGCACGCGGATCTCGGTCATTTTCTGCCTCTTGGTTCGTCCCCTGGGGTGAAGCGCCACGTGGTGCGCCTCACTCCTGCGGGACCGATTTCACTAAACTCCACGTCATCCTCACCCTGAGCTTGTCGAAGGGTGTCGATGACCATGTTGGATTTCCAGCGCCCCGGTCCCATCCTTCGACAAGCTCGGGATGAGGTTGGGGCGGTCTTGCCTCAGACACTCACCCGCCGAACGCCTCGTCCATGAAGGCCCTCAGCTCCGCGAGGTGGCGGGACATCAGGCCTGTGGCCGTGGCGGCAGCCGCCGGTCGACCGGCGTAGCGCGGCCGCTTGGCCTTGAGACCGGCCTGTCCGGCCACCCATTCGAGATAGGGCGTCACGTAGGTCCACGAGCCCATGTTCTGCGGCTCTTCCTGACACCACACCAGATCGGCGCTTTTGAAGCGCGACAGTTCCTGCGCAATCGACTTCAGCGGGAAGGGATAGAGCTGCTCGACACGCATCAGATAGACATCATCGACGCCGCGCTTCTCGCGCTCCTCCAGCAGGTCATAGTAGACCTTCCCGGAGCAGAGCACGACACGACGGATTTTTGCGTCTTTCTGCAGCTTCACGCCAGCACCGGCCCCACGCTCGGCATCATCGTGCAACCAGCGGTGGAACATGCTTTCCGGTCCGAAATCCGCAATGCCTGATTTGCATTTCGGGTGCCGCAGCAGAGATTTCGGCGTCATCAGGATCAGCGGCTTGCGGAACTCGCGCTTCAGCTGGCGGCGCAGGATGTGAAAATAGTTCGCCGGCGTCGTGACATTCGCCACCTGCATGTTGTCCTCTGCGCACATCTGGAGAAAGCGCTCCAGACGGGCAGAGGAATGTTCCGGACCCTGTCCTTCGTAGCCGTGGGGCAGCAGGCAGACGAGCCCGCTCATGCGCAGCCACTTGCGCTCGCCCGACGAGATGAACTGGTCGAACAACACCTGTGCGCCATTGGCGAAGTCGCCAAACTGGGCTTCCCAGAGCGTCAGAGCGTTCGGTTCGGACAGGCTGTAGCCGTATTCAAAGCCCAGCACCGCCTCTTCCGACAGCATCGAGTTGATGACCTCGTAGTAGGCCTGCCCCTCGCGGATATGGTTCAGCGGCTTGTAGCGGGCTTCGTTCTCCTGATCGGTCAGCACGGAATGGCGCTGGCTGAAGGTGCCGCGCTCGCAATCCTGCCCGGAGAGGCGCACGCGGTGGCCCTCGTCCAGCATGCTGCCAAACGCCATCGCCTCGCCCATCGCCCAGTCGATGCCCTCGCCGCTGTCGATCATCTTGCGACGGTTGTCGAGAAAGCGCTGGATTGTCCGATGTACGTTGAAGCCCGCTGGAGCCGTGGCGAGCGCTTCGCCGATCTGCTTCAGCTTTTCGAGGGCCAGACCGGTCTGGCCGCGGCGCGCGTCCTCGTCATTGGCAGCCGATGGCACCGACTTGAGGCCTGACCAGGCCCCGTCCAGCCAATCGGCCTTGTTCGGCCTGTAGGACTGGCCGGCTTCGTGTTCGGCTTCAAGACGCTGGCGCCAGTCGGCCTTCATCTTTTCAACCTCGCCCTCGGTGACCACGCCCTCCCCTGTCAGCTTTTCGGTGTAGAGTTCCAGCGTCGAGCGCTGGCTGCGGATCTTCTTGTACATCAGCGGCTGTGTGAAGGCCGGCTCATCGCCCTCGTTGTGGCCAAAGCGGCGGTAGCACCACATGTCGATGACGACCGGCTTCTGGAAGCGCATGCGGAATTCCGTCGCGACCTTGGCCACGAACACAACAGCCTCCGGATCATCGCCGTTCACATGGAAGATCGGGGCTTCCACCATCTTCGCGACATCTGAAGGATACGGCGAGGAGCGCGAGAAACGCGGATATGTGGTGAAACCGATCTGATTGTTGATGATGAAATGCACAGAGCCGCCGGTGCGATGGCCCTTGAGACCCGAGAGGCCCAGGCACTCCGCCACGACACCCTGGCCGGCGAAGGCCGCATCGCCATGGAGCAACAGTGGCATCACAGCCCGGCGATCTTCCGGCGTGCAACCATGCTGGTCCTGCTTGGCGCGCACCTTGCCGAGCACCACCGGATCGACGATCTCGAGGTGAGAGGGGTTGGGCGTCAGCGAAAGATGCACCTTGTTGCCGTCGAACTCGCGGTCCGACGAAACGCCCAGGTGATACTTCACATCGCCCGAACCCTCGACCTCGTCAGGTGCTGCGGAACCGCCCTTGAACTCGTGGAACAACGCACGGTGCGGCTTGTTCATCACCTGGGTCAGAACGTTGAGCCGGCCACGGTGGGCCATGCCCAGCACAACCTCCTTCACGCCCAGATTGCCGCCACGCTTGATGATCTGTTCAAGCGCCGGAATGAGCGATTCGCCGCCGTCCAGACCGAAGCGCTTGGTGCCGGTGTACTTGACGTCGAGGAACTTCTCAAAACCCTCGCCCTCGACAAGTTTCTGCAAGATCGCACGCTTGCCCTCTCGCGTGAAAGCGATCTCCTTGTCCGGCCCCTCGATGCGCTCTTGCAGCCAGCCCTTTTCGGCCGGGTCGGTGATGTGCATGAACTCGTAGCCGATGGTCGAGCAATAGGTCCGCTGGAGGATGTCGATCATTTCG
This sequence comes from Beijerinckiaceae bacterium, assembly GCA_051652685.1. Lineage (GTDB taxonomy): Bacteria > Pseudomonadota > Alphaproteobacteria > Rhizobiales > Beijerinckiaceae > JADCCX01. The sequence goes on along the minus strand of JBOFUS010000193.1, from coordinate 74 downwards.
CGGATCGTCGCGAACTCAAGACCCAGCACGCGGTCGATGAAGATTTTGCGATCCCAGTCAGCGTCCGTGAAGCC
>JBOFUS010000192.1:0-7681 GCA_051652685.1 Beijerinckiaceae bacterium | reverse complement strand
TCTCTGCATGGAAGCAATTCCCCTATCGTTACCCGAGATTGCGTTCCGGAACCGCCCGATGTCAAACATTCTGCCTGCGGCTGCGTGCGCCCTTCCGTGAACACCGCCACGCCCCTATGTTGGAGTTATAACCCGAGGACGACCGCCATGGCCAAAGACGCGAAAATCACCGCCGGAGATGCCACGGTGCCCACGCCGCGCGACCGCATCATCGACGCGCTGATGACGCTTGCAGGCGAGAGCCGCTGGGACGAGATTACCCTGCCGATGATTGCAAACCGCGCAGAGGTTAGCCTTGCCGACCTGCGGGATCACTACCCGTCCAAGGGCGCGATCCTTGGCGGCTTTGCCCGGCGCATCGACCGTATAGTGCTCGACGGCACCGGCCCGGACATGCTGGGCGAGCCGGCGCGCGAGCGTGTCCTAGACATCATGCTGCGCCGGCTGGACGCGCTGACGCCTTACAAGGCGGCGCTCAAGGGGATCATGGCAGCCGCACGGAGAGATCCGCTCATGCTTGCGCCGCTCAATCAGCTGGCGCTCAACTCCTGGCGCTACATGCTGGCGGTCGCCGACATCGATACCGAGGATGATCTTGGTCTCGTGCGTGTGCAGGGCGCGGCGCTCGTCTTCGCCCGAACGCTGGAGGTCTGGTTCGAGGATGAGGACGCCGGGCTTGCCCGCACCATGGCCAGGCTCGACAAGGAGCTCGGCATGGGCGAGCGGGTGATGGGCCGCATCGAGGATGTGAAGCGGTTGACCGCGCCATTCCGCGGGTTTTTCAGGGCAGCTGCAGAACGCCGCAACGCCGCGCGCGAAAACCGGACTTCGTCGCGCAACGAGAGTCGCGAGGCGCGCGATTTCTGAGCGGCAAGGGAGGCAGCCCATGGAGAATTTCTTCTACAAGCTCGGTCGTGCCACGGGCATGGCCAAGCAGGCGATGCAGAAGACGACGGCACAGGAGATCGAGGGCATTGCGACCTTGCCTGGCCATGGTCGCATATCGATCATCGTCAACGAGAAGCCTGATGGCGAGCGAATCCTGCTGCTGAAGGCCAAGGGAGCGGAAGCGACGGTCTATGTCGGCTTCGACGGCCCGCAGCTCGACATGTTCAAGGCGGAGCTTGAAGCAGTTCGTCTCTAGAACCAGCGCGCCCCACGAAAAAGGGCTCCCTTGCGAGGAGCCCTTTTGCAACGTCGCGGAAGCCGGGATCAGGCCTGAACGGACTTCAGGCGAGCGGCAAGGCGGGAAATCTTGCGTGAGGCGGTATTCTTGTGAACAGTACCGGTCTGCACGGCCTTCATGAGGGCCGACTGGGCGGCGACGAAGGCGGCTGCGGCGTCCTGGGACTTGGCCGCGAGTGCCTCTTCTGCCCTGCGCACCTGGCCGCGCACGCGGGTGCGGCGCATCTTGTTGACAGCGGTGCGGCGAACCGCCTGACGGGCGGCCTTCTTGGCCGAGGAGGTGTTAGCCATTGCGAACCTTCGATAAGCGATGCGGTCAGGGCCCTTGCGGGGCAGACGGGCGGGATGAATAAATGAGATCAGCCGCAAGCAGGCTCGCGGCGGGATGGGCGCTATAAGCAAACCCCGGCCCGAAAGTCAACCGTCCGGGCGCGTGGCATCAGCATTGGGCCGCACCAAGGTTGACATGCTCCGGCGTTGAAATGCACCGGCGTTGACTTGGGGCCGCATTCCGCCGAAGAGCCAGCGGCGCATCGGGGGATGCGTGCGCTTCTTCCGCAACCTTCAGCCCATCGCCCGTGTCGCAGAGCTCTTTCAGCCGCAACTACAAGAAACTGCTGATCATCCTGCATGATCTGGCGATGACGGCGGTTGCGCTCTACGCCAGTCTCCTGCTGCGCTTTGATGATCCTTATTTCGATCAGCGCCTCGCCTATTGGCGTTTTGCCCTCCCTTTCATCGCAGTCGCTGGCGGCGTCTATCTGTTTTTTCGGCTGTATCAGTCGAAGTGGCGCTTTGCCTCGCTGCCGGATCTGATCGGCATTGCCAAGGCGTCGGGTGCGCTCGCGATCGCGCTGCTCGTTGTCGACTATATCGTGCTCGCACAGGACCTGTTTGGCGGCTACTTCTTCGGTCGCCAGGCCATCTTCATTTATTTCGTGGTGCAGATGGCACTGCTGGGTGGCCCACGGATCCTCTATCGGTACTGGAAGGACAGTCGCGCGAAGGCCTCGCCGGCACTGCGGGAAGCGCCACCTGTGCTGCTTCTCGGCCGGCCCTCGGAAGTCGAGGTGCTGATCCGCGCGATCGAGACCGGCGCGATCCGCAACATGCGCCCTGTCGCGATCCTGAGCCCCCGCGAGATTGACCGCGGACAGGTCATTCGGGGCGTCAAGGTCAAAGGGGACCTGTCAGGTCTGGAAGCCGAAGTGGCAGAGGCTGAGCTCAAGGGCACGCCGATCCGCCGCATCATCATGACGCCGGCGGCTCTGGCACCCGAGGCGCAGCCCGAGAAGGTGCTGGACCGCGCCCGCAGGCTCGGGATCTCGCTCGTCCGCATGCAGTCGATGGACGGTGCGACCGCCGGCGCGCTCGCCCCGGTTGATATCGAGGATCTGCTGCTCAGACCGACGCACGACGTGGATGCGGGCAGGGTTGCCGCTTTTGTGGCTGGCAAACGCTGCGTGGTCACCGGTGGCGGCGGATCAATCGGCAGTGAAATCTGCTGCCGATTGAAACATCATGGTGCCGCAGCCATTCTCATTGTCGAATACGCCGAGCTTGCACTTTACAATGCACTGGAAGCATTGGCGCGCGAACCAGGGCACACCATCGTCGAAGGACGCATCGCTGATGTGCGCGAGCGCGAGCGTCTGTCCGAGCTCATTGTCGGCTTTCGTCCCGACATTGTCTTCCATGCCGCCGCGCTGAAGCATGTGCCGTATCTCGAGCGGGACTGGACGGAAGGTGTGAAAACCAACGTCTTTGGCAGCATCAATACAGCCGAAGCGGCGATTGCGGCGGGGGCTTCCTGCATGGTCATGATTTCGACCGACAAGGCCATCGAGCCGGTCTCGATGCTGGGGGCCACCAAGCGCCTCGCCGAGATCGCCACCGAGGCGCTGGACCGCGCGCCGAACGCCACGCGGCTGATCTCGGTCCGCTTTGGCAATGTGTTGGGCTCCAACGGTTCGGTCGTTCCGCGCTTCAAGGCGCAGATTGCCCATGGCGGTCCCGTGACCGTCACACATCCCGATATGATCCGCTATTTCATGACCGTGCGCGAGGCTTGCGATCTCGTGCTGACAGCGGCTTCACATGCCGGAGGCGTCGCAAAGACGATCGGGGCGGCCTCGGTCTATGTCCTCAAGATGGGCCAGCCGGTGAAGATCCTCGATCTGGCTGAACGCATGATCCGTCTGTCGGGGCTGGAGCCGGGCCGCGATATCGAGATCGCCTTCACTGGCATGCGGCCGGGCGAGCGGCTGCATGAGATCCTCTTCGACAGCGCCGAACCCATGGTGGAAACCGGGCTCGACGGCGTCATGGCGGCCAAGGCGAACGCCGCTGGCCAGCAGCAGATCAGCCGCTGGCTGGACGCATTGCGGGAGGCTCTCGCCATGAGCGATATGACAAAAGCCAACGCAATCCTTATGGAGGCTATCCCTGACTATCGGCCCGGCGCTGATCGCGCGGCGGAATCTTCAGGTTGAAACGATATCCTCAGGCTGGGTCAACGGCACTTTTCTTCTTCCGGCCCGGCCGACCCCGCCGCACGCTCCGGCCAATCTGCGCTTCCAGCCCGTCGATGAATGCAGCGTCGCCCAGCGGCCGTCCGTTCATACCCTTGCCATCAAAGCCTTGCAGCGCACGCTGCTCCGCGATCGAAAGATCGATGAAAGCACGGAAGCGCGGCCGGCGATCAAGCATCGGCCTTACATCGACCAGACCGTCGCTCTCGCCGGAAAGATGCGCCTTCACGCTGCTCCAGCGCCAGAGTTCCGGATAGGCGGCGAGGCGTGAACGCACTGGCGCGAAAGCGAGCGTCTGGACCGTCCTGAGCGCGTTCGCCTCATCCATCACAAGGGAGGTAAAACGCCCCTTGAAGAGGTTGCCTGTCCGGCGCGCCCGGATATTCACGAAGGCCGTATAGCGGCGATGCGCTTCGCCCACGGCGCGGGCGAGTCCGTCCTCGGTCGCGGGCGACAGGATGAGGTGGACTCTGTCAGGCAGGAAACACCATGCCCAACAGGCGACGCTGTTCGCCGCGCAACGCTCTGCGATCAGGTCGCGATAGAGGGCATAGTCCCCGTCATCGGCGAAGAGCGTACGCCCCTCGACTGCGCCTTGCATCACATGGTGCGGAGCGTCGGGCAGAACAATGCGGGCGAGTCTGGCCATGGGTCAAGAATGCACGAATGCAAGTGCAGTTCAAGCAATCCTGTCACCGCGAAGCAAATGCATTCAGCGCTACCCCAGCAACGCCGCAATTTCCCGCCGCGCGTCCAGGGCAAGATCTGGTCTTGACAGTGCATAGGCGACGCTTGCCTGGAGGTAGCCGATCTTCGAGCCGCAATCGTAGGTCTTGCCGTCGAAGCGCATGCCAAAGAACGCCTGGTTCTTCGCCAGCGCCACCATGCCATCAGTCAGCTGGATTTCGCCGCCCGCGCCGCGCTCGCCTTTCTCCAGGATGGAGAATATCTCAGGCTGGAGAATATAGCGGCCGTTGATGAAGAGGTTCGATGGCGCTGTGCCCTTCGGCGGTTTCTCGACCATGCCGGTGATCTCAAAACCCTGCTTCGAGACCGTTTTGCCTGTCGCGACGATGCCGTACTGGTGAGCGAGCGCCGGATCGCATTCCTCGACAGCGATGATGTTGCCGCCGGCGGCTTCGTAGACCTCCATGCACTGCTGCATGCAACCCGAACGGCCTATGGTGATCATGTCCGGCAAAAGGACCGCGAAGGGCTCGTTCCCCACGATATCACGCGCGCACCAGACGGCATGGCCAAGTCCCAGCGGCTCCTGCTGGCGCGTGAAGGATGTCGCGCCAGCCGCTGGCCGCTCGGCGATGATCTGGTTCAGCGCCTCGGTTTTGCCGCGTCTGCGGAGCGTGTCTTCGAGCTCGTACGCCATGTCAAAATGATCTTCGATGACCTGCTTGCCGCGACCCGTCACGAAGATGAAATGTTCAATGCCCGCCTCGCGCGCTTCCTCCATCACGATCTGGAGGATCGGCTTGTCGACCAGCGTCAGCATCTCCTTCGGAATCGACTTGGTGGCCGGAAGCACACGGGTGCCGAGCCCGGCCACCGGAAACACTGCCTTGCGGACGGGACGATGCGAAGAAGAAGCCATGGTTTCCTGCCTGTATTCAAGCGGCCGATTCGCCCGGCCGTCAGTCAGTAGTTCTTAGCAGCAGCATGCCTTAACGGCGCTTGAACCGTATCAGGTGCACCATCCCTGCGGATTTCGCGAAGGATTGATTCGATGACTGTACTGGTAACGGGTGGAGCAGGCTACATCGGCAGCCACATGGTTCTGGAGCTCCTCGACCGTGGCGAGAAAGTGATTGTCCTTGACAATCTCTCGACGGGTTTCGACTGGGCGGTGCCGCAAGGTGTGCAGCTTTATGTGGGCGAGACAGGCAACCTTGCGCTGACGTCATCTGTTATCCGGGCGCATGGCGTGACGTCAGTCATCCATTTTGCGGCGTCGATTGTGGTGCCGGATTCTGTGAGTGATCCGCTGTCCTATTATCTCAACAACACCGTCAACAGCCGCGCCCTGATCGAGGCCGCTGTGAAGGGCGGCGTCCGGAACTTCATCTTTTCCTCCACAGCTGCCGTCTATGGCACGCCGGATCGGTCCCCCATTGCCGAGACGGACCGCATGAACCCGGAATCGCCTTACGGCATGTCAAAGTTGATGACCGAAGCCATGCTGCGCCACGCGAGCGAAGCGCATGGGCTGAAGCACGTTATCCTGCGCTATTTCAACGTGGCGGGTGCAGACCCCAGGGGTCGCTCCGGGCAGTCTTCGGAGCGGGCGACGCACCTGATCAAGATCGCGGCGGAAGTGGCGACTGGCAAGCGCGCAGGCATGAGCATCTTCGGCCGCGACTATGCGACGCCGGATGGTACCTGCATCCGCGACTATATCCACGTCAGCGATCTTGCCCGCGCGCACTCGGCCGCCCTCGATCATCTGCGGGGCGGCGGCGAGAATGGCACGTTCAACTGTGGCTACGGGCGCGGCTTCTCGGTGATCGACGTGATTGACATGGTGAAGAAGGTATCGGGCAAGGATTTCCCAGTCGCGATGGCCGAGCGCCGGGCCGGCGATCCGGCGAGCCTTGTGGCCGACAATGCGCGCATCCGTGGCACGCTGGGCTGGAAGCCGACACTGGACGACTTGCCGACCATCGTCTCGCATGCGCTGGCGTGGGAGGAGAAGCTGAAGGGCAAGAACCGGTAGGCAGGCCGGGGCGTGTGTCCCCATTCCTCTTCGGCATCGTTGCCGGTGTCCTTTGATTGCAGTTCCGCTTTCGGCGGTCCAGAAGTTGCGGTATCGACAATCCTGTTCGCATGTTTCGCATCGCGGCATGAAATTGTTTTGCCACGATTACCGCAGGAGTGCGTTTCATGGCGCCGTCAGCCCTCGCTGATATGCCTTTTGATCCCGCCTCGACCTATTCGCGAGGCTGTGTGCTGTGGGGGTTTGACCAACTCGTCGCCGATTTCGGGGGCGATGCCCTTGCCATGCTGGCAGAAGCGGGTCTTCCAGCCGACGCATTCAATGACCCTGATGCGCTGATCTCTTTCGGTGCCTTCACGCGGCTCATGGAAACTGCGGCGCATCGGCTGGATCGTCCGACCTTCGGGCTGGAGTGGTCGCGTTCCCTGCCGCCGCAGTTTCCCAATCTCGGCGGTCTGATTCTGTGCGCCGCGCTCTCGCCCCAGGTGAGTGACTGGCTGGAACTTGGCCTAAAATACTGGGTGTTGCATACGAACGGCTTCACCGCCGAAATGGTGGATGATGGCCTCTCCTCGAACGTGAGCCTTCGCTCGCACATCAATCCGTTGATCCTGTATCCGATACGGCAGTTTGCAGAGCATGCCCTTGCAAACCAGGTCCTCATGACGCGTATTGTCACTGGAATTGGCGAGGAGAATCCAACGGTTGTCCGTTTTCAGCATTATCGTCCGCGCGACACGTCGCTGCATGAGGCAATTTTCCGCTGCCCCATAGAGTTCGATGCCCCGTTCAACGAGATCGTGTTTGACCGCAAGGTCTTGTCCTACAGGACGAATGGCAATCTGACGCTGGTAAAGCCGCTGGTGAATTTCTATGTGGGACAGCGGATCCGGCGAATGCCGGTCTATGACCAGGCAGTGACGACCGCCGTCGCGCAGGCCATTTGCAGCGTGGTTGGCACAGGACGCTGTAATATCGAGTTCATTGCCGAGGCGATGGGTTTCAACTCCAAGAAGCTGCAGCGCATGCTTGCAGCCGAGCAGACGACCTTCTCGCAGGTCCTTGAAGACACCCGCCGTGCCATGGCGCGCCGATACCTGGTCGAATCAAACGCGCCAATCAGCCGCGTCGCGGGATTGCTTGACTACGCCGGCGCACCGCAGTTCACGCTCGCGTTCCGGCGCTGGACGGGCACAACGCCGCTCGCCTACCGCAAGCGCGAACGGCGCCTGGTTCCGGC
>JBOFUS010000191.1:0-15625 GCA_051652685.1 Beijerinckiaceae bacterium | reverse complement strand
GCCAAGGGGCACAACTTTCCCGGGCTCTCGCTGGTGGGTGTTGTGGATGCCGATGTGGGCCTGGCCAGCGGCGACCCGCGTGCGGCGGAGCGTACCTTCCAGCTGATGCAGCAGGTCACGGGGCGCGCCGGGCGCGGCGATGTTCCGGGCGTCGGCCTCGTGCAAACCCATGATCCGGACCATCCGGTGATGCGCGCTATCCTGTCCGGCGATGTGGAGCGCTTCTACCGTGAGGAGATCGCCATGCGCCGTTTGGCCGGGCTGCCGCCGTTCGGGCGCATGGCGGGCATCGTGGTGTCCGGTCCTGACCGGAACCTGACAGAGGATCACGCCCGCGCACTTGCCCGTGCCGGCCATGACCTGCTTCCGGGCTCCGGAGATCGCAGCTGGGAGGGCCTGTCGCTTCTTGGTCCGGCCGAGGCCCCCATCGCGCTTATCCGGGGCAAGCATCGCTTCCGCCTGCTGGCGCGCGGTCCGCGCGACAACGACCTGCAGGGATTTCTGCGCGCACTCGTCGCCCATGCGCCGAAGGAGCGCGGCGGTGTCCGCGTCGGTATCGATATCGATCCGGTCAGCTTCGTCTGAGGTTCAGGCCGATGCCTTCGCCGCTTCGTCGCGGTAGGGGTGTGCGGGATAGACACCGATAATGCGCAGCTCGCGGGAGAAAAATGCAAGCTCTTCCAGCGCCAGTTTCAGGCCGGCATCATCAGGATGCCCGTCCACCTCGGCGTAGAACTGCGTCGCGGTGAACTGGCCTTCCACCATGTAGCTTTCCAGCTTGCTCATGTTGACACCGTTGGTCGCAAAGCCGCCCATCGCCTTGTAGAGCGCCGCCGGCACGTTGCGCACGCGGAAGACAAAACTCGTCACCAGCGGCACGCCGTTTCGCGGCGCGACTTTCGGCTCTTTCGACAGAATGACGAAGCGGGTCATGTTGCGGGCCTCGTCCTCGACGTTCTCCGCCAGGATATTCAGCCCGTAGATCTTCGCCGCCATACGCGGCGCAAGGCTGGCCTTCGTCCGGTCGCCCCATTCCGCCACCTGCCGGGCGGACCCCGCCGTATCACCCGCCACATGGGCGCGGATGCCGAGCTTGCGGACGATCTTGCGGCATTGCCCGATGGCGTGAACGTGGCTGTAGACGTCCTTGATGTCGCCAAGCGCCACGCCCGGCAGCGCCATCAGCTGGAAATGGATGGGCAGAAAATGCTCGCCGATGATGTGCAGTCCCGACGTCGGCAACAGGTGGTGGATATCGGCCACGCGGCCGGCGATAGAGTTCTCGATCGGGATCATGGCAAGCTTCGCTTTGCCTTCCTGCACGGCAGCAAAGGCATCCTCGAAGGTCGCCGACGGCAACGGTTCCATGGCCGGAAACGCCTCGGCGCAGGCGATGTGCGAGTTCGCGCCGGGCTCGCCCTGGAACGAGATGAGTTCAGTCATGGAAGTGAACCTTTGTCCTAGTCGCCCGCGCGCAGGAGTTCCCGCGCCAGGATGAGATCGCCAGGCGTGTCGACGCCGCGCGGCACATGGTCGATGATTGTCACGTCGACGCGCATGCCCGCCTCGATCGCCCGCAGCTGCTCGAGCTTCTCGCGCAGCTCCAGCGGCGAAGGGGCGAGCGTGACGAAGCGTTTCAGCGCCGGCCGCCTGAAAGCATAGATGCCAACGTGGTGATAGAGCGGCCCCGGCCCGGTTGGCGCAGTGGCGCGGGTAAAATAGAGCGCGCGCAGCCGATGCGGCGAGATTTCCGTGCCGATCACCTTGACGACGGAGGGGGCGGTTTTCTCGTCATCCTCGATGATCTCCGCCGCCAGCGTGGCGAAATCGACGGCCGGGTCTGACAGCGGCAGGATCGAGACGGCGATGGCGCGCGGGTCGATTGTGGGGAAATCGCCCTGCAGATTGACGATGACATCGTGGTGGCCATCCGGGTCGGCCGCTTCCACAGCCTCGAAGACGCGGTCGGTGCCTGACGGATGGTCGGAGCGCGTCATCACGGCGCGCCCGCCGGCAGCCTCGACCGCCCGCTGGATCGCGGGGCTGTCGGTGGCGACGATCACAGGACCGACACCCGAGGCAACCGCGCGCTCCAGCACGTGCACGATCATCGGCTTGCCGTTGATGTCGGCCAGCGGCTTGTTGGGCAGGCGGGTCGCGCCCATGCGGGCAGGGATAACGATGATGGGATCGGACATGGCGCTGGCAACCGGGTTGGTGCGCGGCCTTAACCCCTTCGGGGCCTTGGCGTCAAAAGGTAGCATTGCCGCGCCGCGTCATCCGGGTTGCGAAGATCGCGTCGATACGGCAAAGCAGCGCATGTAAAACAATTCGCGGTCGCCTCATCAGGCGTTGGCCGCCAGTCAATCGGAGATGAGGATGAACACCTCGGACGGCAACAAGTTCGCAATGGCGATCCTTGGCGGCCTCACGTTCGTCATGCTGGTGAGCTTCGCAGGCGAGCTTCTTTTCGCCGAGAAGAAAACAGACAAGCAGGGGTATGCGCTGCCGATGGCGTCTGCTGTCGCGGCCACTGCTCCCGCTGCTGCGGCGGTCGAGCCGATCGCCGTGCGCCTCGCCTCTGCAGACAAGGCGAAGGGCGAGAACACGTTCAAGCAGTGCAGCGCCTGCCACACGCCGGATAAGGGCGGGGCCAACAAGGTCGGCCCCAATCTCTGGGGCGTGGTCGAACGCGCCAAGGGTGCTGTCGCCGGCTTCGGCTACTCAGCCGCCCTCAAGACGGTTGCCGGCAAGGGCGAGAAGTGGAGCTTCGACGCGCTCGACAAGTTTCTCGAGAGTCCGAAGGGTTATCTGGCCGGAACTTCGATGTCCTATGGTGGTATCCCCAACCCGAAGACGCGCGCCGACCTCATTGCCTACCTCAACACGATTTCTGACGCGCCTGTCGCGGTTCCCAAGTAAGAACCGCTCCAGGGCAAGCAACACGCTTCATTCGATTTAGCTTCCGTTCATCCAGCCTCTGCCAGGAAACAGGTATGGGCGAGAGGATGACAGGTCGTGCGCGACGCGGGCTCGTTTTGGCCGCGTGTCTGCTGGGCGCGGCCTTCGTCGCGATTCCTGCCTACGCAACCTCCGAAAAGCCGCTTGATTGGCGTCATGCAATCTCGTTGACCGGGGCACCGAAGTATCCGGCCGACTTTCGCCATCCTGATTACGTGAACGTGAACGCGCCCAAGGCAGGCCGGCTCCGCGTTGGCGCAGTCGGCTCCTTCGACAACTTCAATCCAGTCATCAGCGGTGTGAAGGGCAATCTCGCCGCGTGGTTGATGCACGTCTACGAGCCGCTGCTACAGCCGACATTGGACGAGCAGACAACGGAATACGGGCTTTTGGCCGAGGCGGTGGCGACGCCGGAAGATCAAAGCGCTGCGGCCTTCCGCCTCCGCCCGGAGGCACGCTGGCACGATGGCAGGCCGGTAACCGCAGATGACGTGATCTTTTCCTACGAGGTCTGGAAGCGTCTCTCGCCGCAGTTCAACCGCATGTACCAGAAGGTCGTCCGGGCCGAACGTCTGTCGGATCGCGAGGTGCGCTTCGTCTTCAGCGAAGGCGGTGATCCGTCTCTTCCATTGTATCTTGGCCAGATGAGCATCCTGCCCAAACATTGGTGGGAGGGCAGGGACGCCAACGGACGCCGCCGCGACATTGGCCAGACCACGCTGGAGATCCCGCTGGGGTCTGGGCCCTACCGGCTTGTCTCGTTCGTGCCCGGGCGTTCGCTGGTCTATGAGCGTGCTGCGAACTACTGGGGCACCAAGCTGCCGATCCGGGTTGGCGCGGACAACTTCGCCCGCATTGAGGTCGAGTATTTCCGCGATGCCGCCGTGATGTTCGAAGCCTGGAAGGCCGACCAGCTCGATGTCCGCCGTGAGATCAGTCTCAAGTCATGGGTCGTCGGCTATGACGAGGACGCCGTGAAGGAGGGCAGGCAGATCAAGGACGCCTTCCCGGTCGAGCGGCTGGGCGTGCTGCGTGCATTTGTCTTCAACCAGCGCCGGGCGAGGTTCACCGATGTGCGCCTGCGCAAGGCGCTGGCGCTGGCCTATGGCTTCGATGACGTCAACCGCCGGCTCTTCTACAGCATGCTGCAAGCGCCTGTGTCATTCTTTCCGCAAACCGATTTCGAGGCTGCGGGAAGCCTGACATCCGACGAACGCAAGCTCGCGATGGAGTTTGGCGATGCGCTGCCTGCGACCGTTCACGCTGATATCGCGCCGCATCTGAAGGACCGCACCGCGCGCAGCACGCTGTTCAAGGCGCTGAAGCTTCTGCAATCGGCCGGCTACCGCCTTGAGGACGGTAAGCTTCTCGACAGCAAGGGCGAGCAGCTTACCGTGGAACTCCTGCTCGAAGATGCCGCGATGGAGCGCGTCGCGGCGGCCTATGCTGAAAATCTCGCAAAGCTCGGCATCGCCGCGCCGCTCAGGTTGGTTGACGGTGTGCAGTACCAGAACCGGCTGCGCAGCTTCGATTTCGACATGGTTGTGCACGGCTGGGTGCAAGGCCATGCGCCAGGCAACGAGGTGCGCGAGTATTTCGCCAGTGACAGCCGTGACCGACGCGGCACCAACAACCTGGCCGGCGTTGCGAGCCCGGTGGTCGATGCGCTCATCGAGAAGCTGGTGAAGGCACCGGCCCGGGCGGAGAAGGTGGCGGCTGGTCGCCTGCTCGATCGGCTGTTGAGGGCCGAACAGGTCGGCGTGCCGATCAGCTATGAGAACCGCGAGTATATCGCTGCCTGGAACCGCTTCGGAAGGCCTGAAAAGCTGCCACGCTACGGCGCTTCCGCCTTTCCGACCTTGTGGTGGTGGGACGAGGACAAGGCCAAAAAACTGAGCCAACGCTGAGGTTTCAGTCTTCTTCCGTCTCGGTGTCGATGCGGCGCGAACATCCCCATTGGCGCAGCTTCACCTCGGTTTCCTCGACCACGAAGAAGCGCGCGGCATCACGGTCATAGCCCTCGCGCAGCAGGTCGTCATAGGAGGTAAAACGGTGGCGCACATGGGCCACGAGCGCCAGCCAGAGCGCCGGAGCGGCGGCGACGCCCGTTCGCGTGATCTTCGCCGCCTGCTCCAGCACCGGCTCGCTTTCCGAATACGGCGTGAGTGGCGCAAGTTCGCGCAGGGCTTTGCGCAGCTCGGCTTGCCTGCGGGTCGGTGCGGGCGTCATGACCCTATCCCCCGCCGGTCAGGCGACCTTGAAGTAGTCCTGCAGCGGCCGCACCGTCAGTTCATCGCCGTGGTAGGCGGTAATTCCTTCTGCCGCAGCCACTGCCCCGGAAAGCGTGGTGTAGTAAGGCACCTTCTGCAAGAGCGCAGCGCGGCGGAGCGACCGACCATCCGACAGAGCCTGCGCGCCATAGGTGGTGTTGAATACCAGCTGTATGTCGCCGTTCTTGATGGCGTCCACAATGTGAGGCCTGCCCTCAGACACCTTGTTGATGCGCTCCGACGGAACGCCGTTCTCGACCAGATAGCGTTGCGTGCCGCCGGTCGCCTTGACCTTGAAGCCAAGTGCCACGAGGCCACGGATCGACTCCAGCAACCGCTCCTTGTCACCGTCCTTGACCGAGATGAAGAGTGTTCCGGATTTCGGCAGGCGCGAACCTGCACCCAGCTGGCTCTTGGCAAAGGCCACGCCAAACGAACTGTCGAGGCCGATGACCTCGCCGGTCGAGCGCATCTCCGGGCCAAGCACGGTATCGACACCCTGGAAGCGCGCGAAGGGGAAAACCGATTCCTTGACGCCGACATGGCCCAGCGTCTTGGGCTTCAGGCCAAAGTCGGAAAGCCTCTCGCCCGCCATGATCCGCGCCGCGATCTTGGCGATGGGCTCGCCGATCACCTTGGCCACGAACGGTACCGTGCGCGAGGCGCGCGGGTTGACTTCCAGCACGTAGATCACGCCATCCTGGATGGCGTATTGCACGTTCATCAGGCCGCCCACGTCGAGCGCCAGTGCCATGGCCTTGGTCTGGCGCTCCAGTTCGGCAAGGGTCGCGGCCGACAGCGAGCGCGGCGGCAGCGAGCAGGCCGAATCGCCCGAGTGGATGCCCGCTTCCTCGATATGCTCCATGATGCCGGCGATAAACGCAGTCTTTCCATCGCAGAGGCAATCGACATCCACCTCGACAGCGTCGGACAGATAGCGGTCGAAAAGGATGGGGTTGGTGCCCAGCAGCGTGTTGATCTGGCCCGTCTTGTCGTTGGGATAGCGCGCACGGATCTCGGAGGTGACGAGGCCCGGCAATGTGCCCAGCAGATAGTCATCGAACTGGGTCTGATCCCGCACGATCGCCATGGCGCGGCCGCCCAGCACATAGGACGGACGGACGACGAAGGGGAAGCCCAGATCAGCGGCGACAAGCCGCGACTGCTCGACGGAATACGCGATGCCGTTCTGAGGCTGCTTGAGCTTCAGCTTGTCCAGCAGGCGCTTGAAGCGGTCGCGATCTTCGGCCAGATCGATGGCGTCCGGCGAGGTGCCGAGGATGGGCACATCCGCTGCTTCCAGCGCCTTGGCGAGCTTCAGCGGCGTCTGGCCGCCGAACTGCACGATGACACCGTGCAGCGTGCCGTTCTGCCGCTCCGTCTCGATGATCTCGAGCACGTCTTCTTCCGTCAGCGGCTCGAAATAGAGCCGGTCGGAGGTGTCGTAGTCAGTCGACACCGTCTCGGGGTTGCAGTTGACCATGATGGTCTCGTAGCCGGCTTCCGTCAGTGCGAAGCAGGCATGGCAGCAGCAGTAGTCGAACTCGATGCCCTGGCCGATGCGGTTCGGCCCGCCGCCAAGGATGATCACCTTGGTGCGGTCACTGGGCAGCGCCTCGTCAGCGGGCTGGCCGGCAAACGGCGGCTGATAGGTCGAGTACATGTAGGCCGTCGGTGAATGGAACTCGGCCGCGCAAGTGTCGATGCGCTTGAACACGGGGCGGACGCCGAGCGCCCGGCGCGCATTGCGCACGTCGCCGGAGTTGCTGCCCGTGAGCGAGCCGAGCTGCGCATCGGAGAAGCCGGCCGCCTTCAACTGCCGGAAAGCGCCCGGCGTGGTGGGAAGGCCGTGGGCCTTCACACGGTTTTCGAGCGCCACGATCTCCTGAAGCTGCGCGATGAACCACGGGTCGATCTTGCAGAATTGGTGGATCTCTTCCGCGCTGATGCCCATGCGGATCGCCTGACCGACCTTGAGCAGCCGGTCCTGCGTCGGCGTGCCGATGGCGGCGCGGATGACGTTGAGATCGTCGCCCCGGCCAAGCCCGTCGATCTCGACGGGGTCGAGGCCGGTGAGGCCGGTTTCCAGCGAGCGCAGCGCCTTCTGGAGCGATTCCTGGAAGGTGCGGCCAATGGCCATTGCCTCGCCGACCGACTTCATCGAGGTGGTGAGCACCGGGTCCGCGCCTGGAAACTTCTCGAAGGCAAAGCGGGGAATCTTGGTGACGACATAGTCGATGGTCGGCTCGAACGAAGCGGGCGTCGCGCCGCCCGTGATGTCGTTGGCGATCTCGTCCAGCGTGTAGCCGACAGCCAGTCTTGCGGCGACCTTCGCGATAGGAAAGCCCGTCGCCTTCGACGCCAGCGCCGAGGACCGGCTGACGCGCGGGTTCATCTCGATCACGATCATGCGACCGTCCGCAGGGTTCACCGCGAACTGCACATTGGAGCCGCCGGTCTCGACGCCGATCTCGCGCAACACCGCGAGGCTGGCATCCCGCATGCGCTGGTATTCCTTGTCGGTCAGCGTCAGGGCCGGTGCCACGGTGATCGAATCGCCCGTGTGCACGCCCATCGGGTCGACGTTCTCGATGGAGCAGACGATGATGCAGTTGTCGGCGCGGTCACGCACCACTTCCATCTCGTATTCCTTCCAGCCCAGCACGCTCTCCTCGATAAGGACAGTGCTGGTGGGGGAAGCATCAATACCGCGCTCGACGATCTCGATGAACTCCGCCTTGTTATAGGCGATGCCGCCGCCCGTGCCGCCCATGGTGAAGGACGGGCGGATGATGGCGGGCAGACCCACGAGATCGAGCGCATCCAGCGCCTTCGCCAGCGTGTTGACCTGCTCGGACTTCGGCGTTTCGAGGCCGATCTTGGTCATCGCCTCGCGGAACCGGTGGCGATCTTCCGCCTTGTCGATGGCGTCGGCGGTCGCGCCGATCATCTCGATGCCGTGTTTCTCCAGTACGCCCATCTGCTCCAGCGCGAGCGCACAGTTGAGCGCTGTCTGGCCGCCCATGGTTGGCAGCAGCGCAAAGATGGTGCCGGCCGGCACGTTGGCCTTTTCCTTTTCAATGATCTTGGCCACGATCTCGGGCGTGATCGGCTCCACATAGGTGGCGTCCGCCAGTTCCGGATCGGTCATGATCGTGGCCGGGTTCGAGTTCACCAGCACGATGCGGTAGCCCTCGGCCTTGAGCGCCTTCACGGCCTGTGTGCCCGAATAATCGAACTCGCAGGCCTGGCCGATGATGATCGGACCGGCTCCGATGATCAGGATGGTGGAGATGTCTGTGCGCTTGGGCATGGGACCCCGTTGATGCGCGCGTTTGATGCCGCGCGAAGAGGGCTCCACGTCGGCAGCGCGTCTGAGATGATGGCTAGGCGGTCGCTATAGACAGGCGCAGGCGGGAGGGGAAGGGGCAGCCGGCGGCAATTTAGGTTAGCGACCGGATGAATTGCTCAATACGAGTAGCTGAACGCGTGAGCGAAGCCGAGCGCCCGTCCCTGATCGCTTTGGATGCGTCCCAACAGTCCGTGGCAAACCGCTGCATGAATGACGCATACTCCGGCCCTTCGAAGGCCTGTTCCCCTGATCGCGACAAAAGCTGGCGTTGCAAACTTTTCCCTCCACGTCGTCTGACAGCATCGAGAATGAGCCGTTTCGGATCAGCAATATCGTCTGTATTCAGAGGTAATTCGGATTTCCGAATCGGTATCAGATTTGTAAAAGCTTCGACATCCGCGATGAGCCAGCTCTCGATTTCCCGGACCGCGATCCGAAGACAAAGCTCATTTGGCTTGTCGGGAACAAGTCGAGCGACAAGTTCGCCTGGGCATGATGCATCCCGATCCAGATCGCGGATAACAAGCCGTGGCACACCGTGCGTCGCTGCTTTCGCATACTTGGGCAGTAGCCGATCAATTTCGGACTTTCCACCAACACTATCCGAAAAACGCCCAACGGTTCCGCCGTGTAGTATAATAAGGCGCTCAGCAACAATTGCATCGGGAATGCCTTCCGTTGCATAATGTACAATAGGCATACTAAATCATATCTAGCAAAGAAAGTTGATTTATATTTCTTGGTCTGGTCAGGGGCCGTACGATTTCAGCCATTGACATTCCACTGCTGTATTGGGTGACAATGTCTGCGTCATCACTTCCTGCAGTCAGACGAGTCCCATTGTCTCCTGGTTCAAGAAGATAAACTTCGTGTGGTGTAACATTCGAACCGCGACCAATAATTGCACTTGAATGGGTTGTTAGAATTACCTGCCGAGCAGATTGGCGCTGCATGCGAGCAATCATTGGGGCAATTTGGCGGACTGCTTCCTCATGTAGGTTTAATTCTGGTTCTTCCAGAAGCAGTGGCCCCCCCTCTTCCAGAATCGACCACAGAAACCCGATGAGGCGGAGAGTGCCATCCGAAAAAACTTCTTCGTTCTGATCCGAAGGTGAAGGACGCCAGTGCGCGAACTTCGCAACGAGGTGCGGGCGCCCGACTTTGTCTTGTTCAAATCTTAAATCAACAAATTGTGGTAGAACAATCTGTAGTGCAAGAATAATTTTCTTTAGGCGGCTATCGCGAACCTTTTTTGTCTTTTCAGCAATTCGATTCAACAAGTCCCCCCCATGGACATCTTCTTGGTCCTTTAAGGCGCGGCGTTGATCGCGGACTATCTGGGGAATTACATTTAGGTATCGAATGCTGGACAAGAAATCAACTAGACCTCTGAATTCAAGGTTAGAACTCGCCTGCTGGATCAAAGTTTGGCTGAATGTGAGCTCATCATCTTGATTTTTCTCGCGTGAAATCAATACATATCCGTCCTTTCGAATCTCTTCACGTGTAATGACAGGAAATGTCTCTCTTTTTCTCGAGTGAGTGAAAGCAAGTGTATAACCCCATAAATTTGTTTCAGACTGTGTTCCAACATCGATATCAATAACGATATCGGTTAATTTACCACGTGCTTCCAAGCATCGAATTGATTTGACACCCCCGCGATCTGCGACAGCTGAAACCAATCCACCTCCGATAGGCTTCACAATATCACCAAGGAAACGGAAAATATCCAACAGGTTGGTTTTACCCGATGCATTGGGACCAACGATAAACACACGTTCCGAAAGCTTGGCTTCCACGCGTCGAAAATTTCGCCAGTTTCGGACATCAAGCCGCGTGATGCGTAGGTTGGCACGAGCTTCCATACGATCTGAGATCGCATCAAGGTAGCTTCAAATCAAGCCGGTTCCTCGTTCTGCCAGGCCGCGAGATTGGCCCGGGATATCGCCACTTGACTAGTTTGATATCTAATTATAAATAATTCGATATCAAACTAACGGAGCTTCCCATGACCCTCTCCCGTCGCAACATCATCCTTGGGGCCGGTGGCGCCCTGGCGCTTGCCGCTACCGGCGGCGTCTGGCGCGTCATCCGCCAGCCGGAGACCGCGTTGAAACCATGGTCGGAAGCACGCGGGGCTGCACCTGCCGATGTACGTCTTGATGCCTTCCGCCACGCGTTGCTGGCACCCAATCCGCATAACCGCCAGCCATGGCTGATCCGGCTTGTTGGCGCAGACGAAGCCGTCATCAGCTGCGATCTCGACAAGCGTCTGCCCATGACCGACCCCAACGACCGCCAGATTACCATTGGCTTTGGTTGCTTTGTCGAACTGGCGCGGCTGGCCGCGCTGGAACGGGGACATGGGATGGACGTCACGCCGTTTCCAGAAGGTGCGCCGACCGGACGGCTCGACGCCCGGCCGGTGGCGCATCTGCGTTTCCGGAAAGACGCCGCCGCGCGCCCTGACCCCCTGTTCAAGGCCGTGTTTGATCGCCGCTCGACCAAACAGCCGTTTGATATGGTCCGCCTGCCTACGGACGACGTGCTTGCAAGCCTGATTGAGGCGGCGGGCGGGCCGGCTGTTGCAGCGGCAACGATCGAATCCCGCAAGGTCGCGCGCTTGCGCTCCATCATCTGGGATGCCTGGCAGATCGAAGGCCGGACGGTGAGAACATGGAAGGAGACCGTCGATCTCATGCGAATTGGTGCGCGGGAAATCGATGCCAACCCCGATGGAGTTTCCATCAAGGGGCCGCTCTTCGAAGCGCTTCAGGCGACGGGACAGATTGATCGCGCCCAGCTGGCTGACAGTGCGTCAAGCGCGTTCAAGACCGGCGAAGCCCGCTATCGGACCATGTTTGCCGCCACGCCGGGCTTCATGTGGATCGCAAGCGAAGCGGACGACAAAGTGGACGCTCTTGCGGCCGGACGCGCCTACCTGCGCGCCAATCTCGCCGCGACGTTGCGTGGACTCGCGATGCAGCCCATCAGTCAGGCGCTCCAGGAATTTCCGGAAATGCGGGAGCAATATGCGAAAATCCACGCGGAAACTGCCGTGGGCAAGCTGCAGATGCTGATGCGGATCGGCTACGGGCCAAAGGTCGATGAAACGCCGCGCTGGCCTCTCGAGAAGGTGCTCAGGACCTGAACCACGTTCAGAACATACGGCGGGAAGGAATCAGGTATGGAAGCGCGATGGACCGCGCGCATCCCCTGTTCCCCGTCTTCAACGAGATCGGCATCATCGCGCAGCTGTCGCAGAAGCTGTTCGAAAGCGTCATGCCCGATGGCATGACGCTGGCGCAGTTCACCGTGCTAAACCACTTTGTCAGGTTAGGTGGCGAAAAAAGCCCTGCTGCGTTGGCCGATGCCTTCCAGGTGACGCGAGCAACAATGACCTCAACGCTCCAGCGGCTGGAAGCAAAGGGGTTCGTCGCCGTGCGCCCCGATCCGGAGGACGGTCGCGGCAAGATCGTCACCCTCACGGACGAAGGCCGCGAGATGCGGCGGCTCTGCGTGGAACGGCTGGGGCCCGCCTTCGCGCGCCTCGAGGGCAAGCATGATCTGGCTGACATCGACGCGCTGATGCCCCATCTCGTGCGCCTGCGGCGTCTGCTCGATGAGGATCGCGCAGCCCTACCCTCAAATCCGGCGTGACGGACGGCCTGCCGCCTGCTAAGGCCCCGTCATGGACGCCCGCCTGACACCCGTGATGCGAATTAGCCGCCCGGCCTGCCGCTGAGCCAGTTTCTGGCCGCCGGCAGCGTCGGGCTTTGTCCGCCGCCTTCGCTTCATTCGTCGTCCGCTGCCCGAGGCGCGGACCGCCAGCATCCGGAACTGAACACATGACCGACACCACCGCCGAAGCAGCCGCCGCTGCGCTCGACTATTCAAAGACGCTCTACCTGCCGCAGACGGATTTCCCGATGCGCGCCGGCCTGCCGGAGAACGAGCCTAAAATCCTCGCCCGATGGAACGAGATCGGCCTCTACAGGCGGCTGAGGGAACAGGCGCTCGGCCGGCCGAAATTCGTGCTCCACGACGGCCCTCCCTACGCCAATGGCAATATCCACATCGGCCATTCGCTCAACAAGATCCTGAAAGACCTCGTGACGAAGTCGCAGCAGATGCTGGGCCACGACAGCAACTACGTGCCCGGCTGGGACTGCCACGGTCTGCCGATCGAATGGAAGATCGAGGAACAGTACCGCGCCAAGGGCCAGAACAAGGACGATGTGCCAATCAACGAATTCCGCAAGGAATGCCGCGATTTTGCAGGCCATTGGCTCAATGTGCAGCGTGAGGAGTTCAAGCGGCTGGGCGTCGTGGGCGACTGGGACAACCCCTATTCGACCATGGCCTACCCGGCAGAAGCGCAGATCGCCCGCGAGATCATGACCTTCGCCATGACGGACCAACTCTATCGCGGCTCGAAGCCCGTGATGTGGTCTGTGGTGGAGAAGACATCGCTGGCGGAAGCCGAGATCGAGTATCACGATTACCAGAGCGACATGGTCTGGGTGGCGTTTCCGGTCGATCCGCCGATGCCGGTGGAGCTGACCACGGAAGAAGACGCGGCGGCCGTTGTCGATTTCCCTGTCTTCCTCATGGACGCCTCGGTCCTGATCTGGACCACGACGCCGTGGACGCTGCCGGGCAACCGCGCGATTTCCTATTCGTCGCGCATCAGCTACGGCCTCTACGAGATCACCGACGCTCCGGAAGGCAACTGGGCGGCGGTCGGTGCTGAATATGTCATCGCAGACAAGCTCGCCGCCGAGGTTTTCAAGGCGGCGAAGGTGACCGGTTACGAGCGCATCGCTGACGTGACGGCCGAACATCTGTCAAAGATCACCTGCGTGCATCCGTTGTCAGCAAAGCTGCGCGGCTATGACTTCCAGGTGCCGCTGCTCGACGGCGACCATGTCACCGACGATGCCGGCACCGGCTTTGTCCATACCGCGCCGGGTCACGGCCGCGAGGACTTCGACATCTGGACCGCTGCCGCCACACAACAGATGCTGCGCGGCAGGGGCATCGATACCGCAATCCCCTACACGGTGGATGGCGACAGCTTCTACACGAAGGATGCGCCCGGTTTCGAAGGCAAGCGGGTCATCACAGAAATGGGCGACAAGGGCGACGCCAACGAGGCCGTGATCAAGGTGCTGGTCGAAGGCGGGGCGCTGGCCGCGCGCGGCAGGCTCAAGCACCAGTATCCACATTCATGGCGGTCCAAGAAGCCGGTCATCTTCCGCAACACGCCGCAGTGGTTTATCCATATGGACAAGCCCGTCGCTTCCCAGGATGGAAAGACGCTCCGTGAACTCTCGCTCGCCGCCATCCGCGAAACGCAGTGGGTCCCGTCTGCCGGCGAAAACCGCATCACAGGCATGATCGAATCAAAGCCCGACTGGGTTGTCTCGCGCCAGCGCGCCTGGGGCGTGCCGATCACGGTTTTCGTCGACAAGGCGACGGGTGCGATCCTCAAGGACGCGCGCGTCAACGCCCGCATCGCGGAGGCCTTTGAGGCCGAAGGTGGCGATGCCTGGTTTGCGGACGCGACCGGCGCGCGCTTTCTCACACCCGACCATGATGCGGCCGACTACGAGAAGGTCAACGACGTGCTCGACGTTTGGTTCGACTCGGGCTCGACCCATTCCTATGTGCTGGGCGACGCGAAGAACTTTCCCGGCCTCGCCGGCATCCGCCGCAAGTCAGACGGTGGGGCGGACAGGGTGATGTATCTGGAGGGCTCGGACCAGCATCGCGGCTGGTTTCACTCCTCCCTGATCGAAAGCTGCGGCACGCGCGGGAGGGCACCCTATGACATCGTGCTGACCCACGGGTTCACGATGGACGAGAAGGGCCAGAAGATGTCGAAGAGCCTCGGCAACACTGTCGCTCCCCAGGACATCATCCGGCAATCCGGCGCGGATATCCTGCGGCTCTGGGTCGCCTCGGTCGATTATTCCGACGACCAGCGGATCGGTCCCGAAATCCTCAAGAACATGCAGGAAAGCTACCGCAAGCTGAGAAACAGCATCCGCTGGATGCTGGGTGCGCTGGCCCATTTCGACGCTTCCGAGACCGTCGATCCGGCTACGATGCCGGAGCTCGAGCGCCTGATGCTACACCGGCTGGCCGAACTCGACGGCGTGATCCGGGAGGCTTACGCAACCTACGACTACCGGAAAGTTGTGGCCAGCCTGTCGATGTTCATGAACACCGAGCTTTCGGCCTTCTACTTCGATATCCGCAAGGACACGCTCTATTGCGAGGCACCCTCTTCGCCGTTGCGCAAGGCGGCGCTTGCCACCGTTGATCGCATCTGTGGCGCGGTGCTGGTTTGGCTCGCGCCGATCCTCAGCTTCACGGCGGACGAGGCCTGGCGCGCTTATCGGCTCACCGGCGGGAGGGCGCTCTCCGAATGCGTGCATCTGGAAACCTTCCCGGCAGGCCTTGTCGCCCTCCGCGACGAGGCGCTTGCCGCGAAATGGGAAAAGGTCCGCAAGGTGCGCTCCGTCGTCACCGGTGCGCTGGAGCTTCGCCGCGCGGCAAAGGAAATCGGCGCGTCGCTGGAGGCAGCCCCCACCGTGCACGTGACCGATCCTGAGCTCATGGCGGCGCTTTCGGGCGTCGATCTGGCGGAAGTGGCCATCACTTCGGCGATCACGCTGACCGATACACCGCCGCCGGCCGACGCCTTCACGCTTGCGGAGACGAGAGGTGTTGCGGTCGTGTTTTGCCGGGCCGGGGGGCGGAAATGCGCCCGATCCTGGCGCTACACCAGTGACGTCGGCAGTGATCCCGCTTTCCCTGACGTGTCGGCGCGCGACGCGGCTGCGCTTCGGGAGCTCAGGGCCATGGGCCGGGTCTGACCGGATGAGCCAGTCCCTCCGGATGAGTCCCGCCCGCCGCCTCTTCGCGCTTGTCTTCCTGATCGTCCTGCTGGTCGATCAGGCGAGCAAGCTGTGGCTGTTCTTCGTGGTCGATATCGCGGTTCGCCAGCCGATTGCGGTGTTGCCCTTCATGG
>JBOFUS010000190.1:0-5003 GCA_051652685.1 Beijerinckiaceae bacterium | reverse complement strand
CAAGTCCTTCGGCAATATGCTGCGTCCCGTCTGTCGATCCGGAATCCACCAGCAGGATGTCGTCCGACAGCGCGCGCACGGCCAGAATCGTACGGCCAATCCTGTCTGCCTCGTCGCGGGCGATCAGGAAAATCGAAAGGTCGGGAATGGGGCCGGGTCCGGTCATGGCTTCTGGATCGCGGCCCTCTATGCGCTTTAAGCGTCCCTCGCACAGCCGTTAACGCGCGGCAAGCGGAGGGGACCGCCGTTAACCCGGCGTTAGGCGCGAAACCGGGCAGTGCGTGAGGATCGGTTAAGGTTGCGGTATTCGTAACGGCGGGACGAAATTCCTCGCTCCTGCCTCAGGGGATTCAGAAGCCAATGTCCATGCGTTGCGTCCTTCCGGCGGCGGCCGCACTCTTCGTTACCCTCGCCCCCGTTTTTGTTGCGCCGAATGCCGCGTTTGCCCAGCAGGCCGGCGCGGCACCAAACTGGACAGGCCTCTATGCCGGCGCCCATGCCGGTATTGGCGCTGGCAACATCCGGGGTGGCAGCGCCAACGGTGGCATGATTGGTGGCCAGGTCGGCTTCAACGCCCAGGCCGAGCGTATCGTGCTTGGCGTCGAGGGCGATGTCACGGCATCGGGCCTTGAACACAAGGGGTGGGGCGGTGGCGGCCAGACATTCCGCCAGAAATGGGTTGGTACCATACGCGGCCGTGCCGGCGTCGCTTTCGATCAGGTGCTGGTCTACGGCACGCTTGGCGTCGCAGGTGCCAACAACGAGGTGAGGGACTTTTCCGGCAAGGCCGACAAGCAGACGCTCGGCTTTGCCGTGGGTGCCGGCGCAGAAGCCAGAATTACCGATCGCGTCAGCGTGCGCGGTGAATATCTGCACTATGGTTTGGGCACCGGTACCTACAACACGCCTGTCAACACATATCGCGTTGACAGCCGGAACAATGTCCTGCGTGCAGGCGTTAACTACAGGTTCTGAGTGACCTTGGTGGTTTATGTGTGACCTGTCGGCAACAGCGCTTGCCGGGTGAAACGGCGGCCATGGAATGCGCCCGCTTTCGCCGCCTTCCGGTCACGATTGAAAACAAAGTCGCGTGGGGCGAAACCTTAAAGAGGGCATGCGGAGACGTCGGGGCTGCGACGTGGATCGCGCATTCAAATCTACGGGGAATTTCCCCGGTTGATCAGGAGTAATCCCATGAAGTTCAAACATCTGAAGACCGCTGGTCTTGCAGCAATCGCCGGGGTGGCTTTCGCGGCCCAGGCGTCGGCAGCAGACCTGCCGCGCAAATCGGCTCCCTTTGAGCCGGTCCAGCAGGCCTTGCCCATCTTCACCTGGACAGGCTTCTACGTCGGCATCAACGGCGGCTACGTCTTCGAGACGGGGAAGTCGTCCATCACCGGCTCGCCCGCTTTCATTCCGCTCGGGCCTTCTGGCAGCCTCAAGACCACCGGCGAGGGTTTTACCCTTGGCGGCACGGTTGGCTATAACTACCAGATCGGCAACTTCGTCGCCGGCCTCGAAGCCGATCTGAACTACGTCGATCTCGGCAAGACCGTGTCGTCGACGTTCGGCGGCATCACAACGTCGCTGTCGCAGGGCCCGACGTATCTTGGCACCGTACGCGGTCGCCTCGGTGTCGCCTTCGACAACGTCCTTGTCTACGCCACTGGCGGCCTCGCCTACGGCGATCAGGATGCAACGACGATCGTCAATGGACCGGGTGGTGCCCTCTGGACCGGTTCGAAGAACGACACGCGCTTCGGCTACGCCGTTGGTGCCGGCGTCGAATATGCCTTCACCCGCAACTGGTCGGCCAAGGTGGAGTATCTCTACTATGATCTCGGCAGCGTGAACTACAGCTCGCCGCAGGTTGCAGGTGCGATCATACCGGGCGTCTTCGCGACCACCAAAGCGGAGAACAGAGGCAATATCGTCCGCGCGGGCATCAATTACCGCTTCTGATCTTTTCAGAAGCTCAGCATCAAGAAGGACCTGGCGGAGACGCCGGGTCCTTTTTTCATGTCCGCCCTCTCAGCTGATCGACAGGGTCAAGCCGCAAGCGGCGACGACCTGCATGACCTTGCCGAGCTCCAGCGTGATCTTGCCCTGCTCCACCTCGACCATGAAACGCTTGCCGACACCGGCCAGGGCAGCGAGCTCCGCCTGGGTGAGATCAAGCTCCCGGCGGCGCGCGCGGATACGCTGGCCGAGCGCCTGTGGCGTTGAAAGAGCAGAAGCGCCAACGACAGGCGCGCGCTCACGGGTTGCATATTCTGGCGAAATGGCGGGCGGCGCGCCCTGCGGCAACGCGGCCCCGCGATTCGCCTGTTTCGGCAACGGAACGGGCGAAGGTACCTCCGCGCCTGCACCAGTGCTTATGGCCAGGAGCGATCTCAGATCCTCAATCGCCTGCTCGTTGACGCTCGGGCGAAGAAAACGGGCTCGTTCGACGACAGGCGCGGCCGGCACTTCGCCCGGCGCATTGGTCACCGGCAACGCCTCTTTACCTTCAACAGGCACCTCGGCCTTGTTGAACCATTTCAGTACAGAGGCGGCCATGAATTGCAGTTCCCGGATGCATATGCGGGTGATGAGGATGCAGCCGCAAGCAGCCGTCCCCCGCAATGAGTTCTAGCCGCTGGAGGTTGCCAAATGGTTGATCCTGATCCCCGACGGGAACAGAAAGGTGGCCATTCGGTGCTCAGGCCTGAACGCGTGTCGCCTCGAAGGCGGGAACCAGCGCCGAGAACGCGTCGAGCCATGCGACAAGGCGTGGGTGCGCTTGACGCCAGTCGCCGGCAAAGCGCAGATCGAGATAGCCCAGTGCGCAGGCAACCGCGATATGGCCGACGTGAAGATCACCCACGAGCGCGGGAGGCTCCGCCTCCAGCGCCGCCAGCGTGCGGCCAACCTTGCCGGCTTGATGGTCAAGCCACTTGCGAACATGCTGCTCGGGTTCGCGCCAGCGCGTTTCGTAAACCTGCGCCAGAGCGGCATCCATGAGGCCATCCGCCAGTGCCTGCAGGATTTCGGCCCGGATGCGCTCCTGGCCATCCTTCGGAAAAATGCGGCCGCCCCCGGCCCGCATGTCGAGATAGCTGAGGATGACCCTGCTGTCATAGACGCAGAGCCCATCCTCCACCACCAGTGTCGGGATCTTGCCCAGAGGGTTATCCCGACGCAGCGGATCCGCCGGATCCACCGTGTCCGTCTGCACCACCTTGATGTCCGCGGCGAGCCCAAGGATGGCCGCCGCGATCTTGACCTTGCGGCCGAAAGGCGAAGGCGGTGCAGAACGAAGGATCATCATGTGTCGGCACCCGGATCAGATTGTCGTCACATGAGGGTTTAGTCTACAGGGCGACGAGATCAACCGCCTTGGGGCCTTTTCCCTTCTTGTCTGGCTCGATCTCGAAGTGCAGTTTCTGGCCTTCCTTCAGTCCACCGAAACCCGCCCGCTCAACCGCCGTGACATGCACGAAGATGTCCGGTCCGCCATCATCCGGCTTGATGAAGCCGTATCCCTTTTCCGTATTGAAGAATTTCACAGTTCCCTGTTGCGCCACGGGCAATCTCCTTGACAACGCTAGCCCCGCTTGCGCCCCCAAGCCATCGTGCAGGCTTGCACGCCTGCCCGATGCCCCTGACGATGGCGGCCTGAGGGAACAGCTTTTCGCCTGTCTTCCCATTCGCCCGAACCGACCTTACCGCAAAGGCCGACAGCTCCGTCGTCATAACGCGGACGCTGCCGCAACAGGGCGCGGCTTGGCAAGAGCGAATTCGGCATGGCGGGTCGCATTGCCGGTCAAATTCATGGTCGAAACGGTTAAGTTCATGATTTTGGATAGCTATTTGCGTTTCTTGCACGCTCATGCCATCTTCGATGCATGAAAATGGCCGTACACTCGCGATGGCTTTTTGCAGCAATCCTGCTGTCGGTTCCCGCAGGTGTCGGGCTTGCGCTCGCGCAAGGACGGCTGGCGCAAGCACCCGGGCCCTACCCTGAACAATCCATCCGCGATTGCGATTGTCGGGCCATGGGGCGCTTCTGGCGGCAAGGGCAACATGTCTGCCTTGGCGGCCGCCGCTTTGTGTGCGGGATGGACAGCAATGTCTCGTCCTGGATTTCGACAGGAGCGGAATGCCCCGAAGCTTTCACGCGCAACCATTCGAAGCGCAGGTCCTGACTTTCCAGAAGAAAACGCCTGACCATGTCAAAAGAAAACCGCCGCCGGGAGTGCCCGACGGCGGTTCCTGAAAGAATGTCCCGACCCGGCCCCCTCGAACCGCTTCCGCCTGTTTCTCAGAAGGCACCAAACACAATGGCACCAAGGAAACCGAAGGCGGCGATCACCGCAAGCACATCGAGTTTCAGCGTCAGACCCATCGGAGTACCTCCAGACTGTTGCCGAGGACACGACGCTAACCCAGATGGATGAGAACGCCAAACGAAAAAGTTGCTGCAATGCGGCAAAGTATTAACCATATGATCTGAAATGGTTAATCGTCGCAAAAGCGCCCTATTGGCGCTCGATCGCAGCCACGATCGTGGCGGTGATGCGGCGGGCAAGAGGGACGGAGAGGAAGGCGACGAGTGAGGCCAGCGGCCAGGCGATCGCGAAAGCCTTCATCCACTGCGCCAGGAAATCGCGCGGGAAGCCCAGATTGATGAAGGTGACCACACCCGTCATCAGGAGTGCCATGAAAAACGCCATGGCCACGGGAAAGATGTACTTCGCCTTGCCTTCCAACTGAAATCCCTCATGCTTGCGTGAGGTGCCCCGGAGGGATATCCAGCGGCGAATGTCAAAGGAATTTACATCCGCTTTCGCAGCACGCCCCGCACGCAAGGGGTACCATCATGGTACCTTGCGGGAAACGCTCATTGATGCCGCACGTTTCCTGATTTCCGAGAAGGGACCGCAGGGCTTCACGCTGATCGAGGCGGCGCGGCTTGTCGATGTCAGCCCCGCTGCACCCTATCGCCACTTCAGGGACCGTGA
>JBOFUS010000189.1:0-8233 GCA_051652685.1 Beijerinckiaceae bacterium | reverse complement strand
GCCGGTGTTCCGGTCGTCCTGCATGAGATGCGCCCCGTCCGCATGACGGATGCCCACAAGACCCATGGTCTGGCGGAACTCGTTTGCTCGAATTCCTTCCGTTCCGACGATGATCAGGCCAATGCCGTCGGCCAGATCCACTGGGAGATGCGTCAGCTCGGCTCACTGATTCTGGCGGAGGCTGACCGGCATCAGGTGCCGGCAGGCTCGGCGCTTGCGGTTGACCGAGATGGTTTTTCGGAAGCCGTGACGGCTAAACTCGAAGCCCATCCACTGATCACGATCTCGCGGGAAGAAGTCGCGGGACTGCCGCCGGCCGAATGGGACTGCATCATCGTGGCGACAGGCCCCCTCACCTCGCCGGCGCTGGCGGAGGCCATCCGCGCGAAATCGGGTGCGGACAGTCTCGCCTTCTTCGATGCCATCGCCCCCATCGTGCATCGCGAAAGCGTCGACATGGGCAAGGCCTGGTTCCAGTCCCGCTATGACAAGCCGGGGCCCGGCGGCACGGGCGCGGACTATCTCAATTGCCCGCTGTCGAAGGATGACTACGAGGCGTTCATCGACGCGCTCATCGCGTCGGACAAGACCGAGTTCAAGGAATGGGAAGGCACGCCCTACTTCGACGGCTGCCTGCCCATCGAGGTGATGGCCGAGCGCGGACGCGAGACGCTGCGCCACGGGCCGATGAAGCCCGTGGGACTGACCAATCCCCATGCGCCGGATGTGAAGCCGTGGGCCGTCGTCCAGCTCAGGCAGGACAACGCTCTGGGCACGCTGTTCAACATCGTCGGTTTCCAGACCAAGCTGAAGTACGGCGCGCAAGCCTCTGTTTTCCGGATGATTCCAGGGCTGGAAATGGCCGAGTTCGCGCGGCTGGGCGGTATCCACCGCAACACCTACCTCGACAGTCCCCGTCTGCTGGACCCGACACTCCGCCTGAAGGCCGAGCCGCGCCTGCGCTTTGCTGGCCAGATCACCGGCTGCGAAGGCTACGTGGAGAGCGCCGCCGTCGGACTGATGGCGGGCCGCTTTGCCGCTGCCGAGCGGCTTGGCCGCGCGCCCGATGCGCCACCGGCGACGACTGCCATGGGGGCGCTGCTCAACCACATCACCGGCGGACACATCACGACGATCGATGCGGGCCCCCGCTCGTTTCAGCCGATGAACATCAACTTTGGCCTGTTTCTGCCGATCGAGCTTCCCGAGCGCGGTCCGGACGGCAAGCGTATCAAGGGCGCGACGAAGGCGCTTGCCCGCAAGCATGCCCTGACCGCGCGGGCGAAGGCCGATCTGCTAGCATGGCGGGACGGCCCTTTGAGTGCCGCCCTGCCCCCAGACTCAGGCGAAAGCGCCGTGGCAGTGCTTGAATTTCTTGCCTGACCCGCAGGGGCAAGGTTCGTTGCGGCCGACCTTGCCCCAGGTCGAGGTATCGTCGGGTTTGCGATCGCCGGGCTCAACAATCGATTCGGCCACGTAACGGCTTTCAGCGGTAAGCTGGGGCTGAAGGCTGAAATCGAGCGACGGTGGGGGAGCAGGCTCCGGCTCCTGGAACATCACTTCCACGCGCATCAACTGTCCGGTGACCGAGTGGCGCAGGCGCGTGGTCAGCTCCTCGAACAACTGGAACGCTTCTGATTTGTACTCGTTCAGTGGGTCACGCTGGGCAAGGCCGCGCCAGCCAATGACGTTGCGGAGATGGTCGAGCGTCACAATATGCTCGCGCCACAGCGCATCGAGCCCCTGCAGGATCACCTGCTTCTCGATGTAGCGCTGGAGGTCCGGTGTGTTTTTCTCGGCGCGGGCCGTATAGGATTCGTCCGCCGCCTTCGTCAGCCGCTCGCGGATCTCGTCATCGGCGATGCCCTCTTCCTTCGCCCAGTCGGCGACGGGCACATCAAGGTTCAGCTTCTCCTGAACCTCCGCCTGAAGCATCTCGGTGTTCCAGCTGTCGGGATAGGAATTCTCCGGAATGGCGCGCGACACGATCTCCTCGATGGTGCCGTGGCGCATGTCGGTGACGGTCGGAGTCAGATCCTCGATGCCCATGAATTCGCGCCGCTGGTTAAACACCGCCTTGCGCTGGTCGTTCATCACGTCATCGTATTTGAGGATGTTCTTGCGCTGGTCGAAGTTGCGGGCCTCGACCTTCTTCTGCGCGGTTTCCAGCGCCTTGTTCACCCACGGGTGGGCGATGGCCTCGCCCGGCTGGAGACCGAGCTTCTGCAGCATACCGTCCATGCGCTCGGAACCGAAGATGCGCATCAGGTCGTCGTCCAGCGACAGGAAGAAGCGGCTGCGGCCGGGATCGCCCTGGCGGCCGGCGCGGCCGCGCAACTGGTTGTCGATTCGCCGGCTTTCGTGGCGCTCCGTGCCCACGATGTAGAGCCCGCCGGGATAGGTCTTTGTTTGCGCCGCGCGCTTGCCCTTGGCGGGCTCGACCTCGACCGTTTCGCCTGCGTTCAGGACGATCTGGCGGAAGCGCTCCACCTCGGCGCGAATCTCGGCAACCTTGGCAGCACGCTCCGCCTCGTCCGTGATCGGATCTGCCTCGGCGCGGATGCGCATGTCGACGTTGCCGCCCAGCTTGATGTCTGTGCCGCGCCCGGCCATGTTCGTGGCAATGGTGATCGCTCCCGGAACGCCGGCCTCGGCCACCACCAGCGCCTCCTGCTCGTGGAAGCGGGCGTTCAACACCGCGAAGACGCGCTCGCTCCTGCCCGACCTAGCGGCGGAATAGAGCAGTTCCAGCGCATCGATCTTCTCGAAGTCGATCTGGCGGAAGCCGGCCGCGCGCAACCGCTCGGCAAAGAGTTCCGATTTCTCGATAGACGCCGTACCAACCAGCACCGGCTGCAACCGATCCGATGCCCTCGTGATCTCGGCGATGATCGCCGTGATTTTCTCGTCTTCGCTGCGATAAACCTCATCATCATCATCGACGCGGGCGACGGGAACGTTGGTCGGAATATCGACCACCTCGAGATTGTAGATCTGCTGAAACTCTTCGGCCTCGGTGCCGGCGGTGCCGGTCATGCCGGCGAGCTTGTCGTAGAGACGGAAATAGTTCTGAAAGGTGATCGAGGCGAGCGTCGCGTTCTCCGGCTGGATCTGCACGCGCTCCTTGGCTTCAAGTGCCTGGTGAAGCCCTTCCGAATAGCGCCGGCCCGGCATCATGCGGCCGGTGAACTCGTCAATGATGACGACCTCGTCGATCCGGGTTTCGGGGTTCCAGCGGACGATATAGTCCTTGTCCTTGGTGAAGAGCGTGTGCGCGCGCAGCGCCTGGTTGACATGGTGCACCAGCGTCGCGTTCTGCGCCTCATAGAGATTGCCGTCCTTCAGCAACTGCGCCTCTTCGAGAATCTGCTCGATTTTTTCGGTACCGCCTTCGGAAAGCGACACGGAGCGCTGCTTGAGATCGACCTCGTAGTCTTCTTTCCCGAGCTTCGGCATGAGCGTGTCGATGGTGACGTAAAGCTCGGACTTGTCGTCGGTCGGACCCGAAATGATCAGCGGCGTGCGCGCTTCGTCGATCAGGATCGAGTCAACCTCATCCACGATAGCGAAGTTGTGCCCGCGCTGCACCATCTGCGCGAAGTCATACTTCATGTTATCGCGCAGATAGTCGAAGCCGTACTCGTTGTTGGTGCCGTAGGTGATGTCGCAGGCGTAGGCGTCCTTGCGCTCCTCGTCCGACAGACCATGGACAATGACGCCGACACTGAGGCCGAGGAAACGGTAGACCTGCCCCATCCACTCGCTGTCGCGGCGGGCGAGATAGTCGTTCACGGTGACGACGTGCACGCCCTTGCCGGCGAGCGCATTGAGATAGCAGGGGAGCGTGGCAACCAGCGTCTTGCCCTCGCCCGTCTTCATCTCGGCGATGCCGCGCTCGTGCAGCACCATGCCGCCGATCAGCTGCACATCGAAATGGCGCTGGCCGAGCGTACGCTTGGCACCCTCGCGCACTGTGGCAAAGGCAGAGATCAGCAAGTCTTCCAGCGACTTTCCGGCGGCGACCTCAGCCTTGAAGGCCGCCGTCCGCGCGCGAAGCTGATCGTCGGTCAGGCCCTCAAGCTCTTTCTCAAGAGCATTGATCGCGGCGACCTTCGGGCTGTAGCCCTTGACGCGCCTGTCGTTGGAGGAGCCAAAAAGCTTCCGGGCGATGCCGCCGAACATGGGCTACCGAACCTTTGCGCGACGCTGGGGACACGTCCGATGGGGCGCTCACGCGTTGGTGAGTGCTGAAAAACTCTGGGCCAGACATAGGTAGCCCTATCCGGGGTTGTCAATGCGAGCGGCATGGGAGAAGAGGCGTCAACACCTCGAATTCGCCTCGGCTCACGGGAGACCAGAAGCATGATCCGCCCCTCCAGATTTTTCGTTGCCAGCAGCCTTGCCTTGGCTCTCGTTGTGTCCGGCTACGCTTTCGCGCAGGATGCGAGGGTGGTCGCAAAGGTCAACGGCGTCCCGATCACCGAGGAAGACGTGAAGGTCGCGCTCGATGAGTTGGGCGCTACCCTGCCGCAGCAGTTGGACGAGAAGCAGCGCCGCGACTACGTGATCGATTACCTGGTCGACCTGAAGATCGTGGCCGCCGCCGCCGACAAGGACAAGGTCGCAGATACTGCCGATTTCAAGCGTCGCCTCGATCAGACCCGCGAGCGTCTTCTGATGGAATCCCTCCTGACCCGCGAGGGCGAGAAGGGCGCGACGGAAGAGGCGATGAAGAAATTCTACGACGAAACCGTCAAGACGCTGAAGCCAGCCGGTGAAGTGAAAGCCCGTCACATCCTCGTCGAAAAAGAGGAAGAGGCCAAGGCCGCTCTTGAGCGCCTGAAGAAAGGCGAGGATTTCGCCAAGCTGGCCGGCGAGCTGTCGAAGGATCCCGGCTCCGGAAAAGAAGGCGGGGATCTCGGCTGGTTCGAGAAGGAGCGCATGGTGCCGGAATTCGGCGAGGCGGCATTCAAGCTGGAGAAGGGCCAGCTCTCCGAAATCGTGAAGTCGCAGTTCGGCTTCCACATCATCAAGCTGGACGACAAGCGCGACAAGGCTCCGCCCGCCTATGACACTGTGAAAGACCAGCTCAAGCGCTACATGGTGCAGAAGTCACAGCAGGATTTCGTGCTGAAGCTGCGCGAGTCCGCGAAGATCGAGAAGACCGACGCGGCGGCTCCGGCCGAGCCGAAGAAGAACTGAGAACCAGAACCCAGGGTTTGGAACACGCGGTCTTGAGGCCGTAGTTCAGCCACCCTGCGCGTGGGCGGTGGACCATGCCATGGTGCGATAGTCGAAACCGCGCCTCACGGTCGGCTTTACGATCTTGAAGTACGGCGATATGTCAAAATCGCGCGGCGTATACAGCGAATGATGCCGGATGTGATGAACTTCCTTCAGCAGCCGGGCTTCGCTTTCATCAATGCCGTCCATCGCCAGCAATTCTAGCCTCGGAAGGATGGGATAGCGCACGGAACCGAAGGCCTCGGCGATCAGTGTTGAGCAGATTGCCCGCGTCGGCTCGCCTGAGCCAAGCGCGATCATGCGACGGCGCAGGCGAGCAGGGACAGGCGCGGGTAGCAGATAGCGCATCAGATCGACAACATTCCGGACATCGTAGTCATGGCCGATCCGCGCTGTTGCATAGTCGGTGATCTTTGCAAGATCCTCGCTGGCCAGTGCAATCGGCCGGCAGATTCTGGTGTGTGCCTGCGCGTGGCGTGACAACGGCGAGGAGATCACGCCCAGCCCCAGTTCTGCCTCGACGAGAATATGCGCCTCGCCGTCCGCTTCGGCTCGGTCGGCGATCGGCCCGACGCAAAGCGCGGCGTGAGACCATGTCGACTGCGTCAGGTACTTGATCGCGGATGAGACCCGGCTGTTGCCTTCCACAAGCAGGACATCACCGGGACGGATTGTCCGTCTCAACATCTCCGGCCCGTTGGTGGTCTGTGGTTCGTAGTTGCGAATCGGTTTCGAGAGAAAGCGGGCCATTCGCTCGCCAATCGATTCAAGCATCCGGTTCATGCGCGAAGCCCCCACGGAACAAGGCTAGGCGAAAACCCTTTTCAACTGCCAATCAACATTCGCTGTCTGAGCATTCAGCGAAACCGCCAATAGCGCCAGATGCGACGCCACTGCACCGTATCGATGATCGCCTCGAACGGATGATAGTTCCGCCGCTCCATTGCCTTGAGGTAAGGTTCAAGCAGCGCCAACGGTAGAAATGCCGGGATCAGTCGTTGATCAAGATCGCGACGTAAATTATTGAAATTTTGAAGATGTTCGCGCGAATATCCCCTCAGTTGAGAGAGCGCCGCGCGCAAGGCATCACCGTCCCGACCAGCGACGATATCCTCCCGTGTGATACCGACTGCCGAAAGCAGCGTTGCTGGAAGCAAGACCTGCCCGCGCCGCGCATGCCATGGAAATGCCTGCAGCATGGTCACAAGCCCCAGCGCCATGCCTGCGTGGCCAGCAGCCTCCGCGCCGCCTAAATCATCGCCGCTGCCGAGGATCAGCCCGGCAAGGCGGATCGGGGCTGCGGTGGTTTCGGCAAGATAACCGTCAAGTGTCGCCTGATCCGGCATTGGATCGTCGTAGAGATCGAAGACGCGGGCATCGATCAGATCGAGAAACGGCTGAAGTGGCAACCTGTTCGCCGCAATGGTCGCCAGAAGCGCGGCCGAAAGAGGGTTGGCAGCAGCCTCTCCGGCGCGCTCGCCCGACAGGGCCTCGCGCCACCATTGCAGGCGGATTTCGCCGGGCACCGCCTCGCTGACGCGCGCGCGGACCGCCGCAATCTCGAGGCAAAAGGCGTGAAGCGCATGGAGATGCTGCCGGCGGTCGGCCGGTGCGAAGAGTGCGGCTGTATGCCGATCCGGATCATGCGCGGCGACCAGCGCCGCTGCTTCTGCATATCCGGCAGCGACGGTGTCCATTTCGGTCAGGCGAGCGCCTTCAGCGCGGCCTTTCCGGCGTAGATCGCCTGATCGCCGAGCTGCTGCTCGATCCGCAGCAACTGGTTGTATTTCGCCGTCCGGTCGGAGCGGGCGAGCGACCCGGTCTTGATCTGCCCGCAGTTGGTGGCAACGGCCAGATCAGCGATGGTGTTGTCCTCGGTTTCGCCGGAGCGGTGCGACATGACGGCGCGGTAGCCGGCGCGATGCGCCATTTCCACCGCCGACAGAGTCTCGGTCAGCGAGCCGATCTGGTTCAGCTTGACGAGGATGGCATTGCCGTAGCCGCCCTTGATACCCTTCGACAGGCGCTCGACATTGGTGACGAAGAGATCGTCGCCGACGAGCTGGCATTGCGCGCCCACCTTGTCGGTGAGCAGCTTCCAGCCCTCCCAGTCATCTTCGGACATGCCGTCCTCGATGGAAACGATGGGGTAGTCCATCACGAGCCTGGCGAGATACTCGACCTGCTCCGGGATCGGCCGCTTCCTGCCCTCGCCATGATAATCGTAGACGCCGTCCTTGAAGAACTCGGTCGCCGCGCAATCAAGCGCCAGATGCATGTCCTTGCCCGGCTTGAAACCGGCCTTCGTGATCGCGCCCATGATGAAATCAAGCGCGGCTTCGGCAGACGCAAGGTTCGGTGCAAAACCGCCCTCATCGCCAACGTTGGTGTTGTGGCCGCCGTCCTTCAGCAACTTCTTCAGCGTGTGGAACACCTCAACACCCATGCGCAGGCCCTCCGAGAAGCTCTCGGCGCCCGTGGGCATGATCATGAACTCCTGGAAATCGATGGGATTGTCGGCATGGGCCCCACCGTTGATGATGTTCATCATCGGCACGGGCAGAACCCGTGCGGCCGTCCCGCCGACATAGCGGTAGAGCGGCAGGCCGCGCGCTTCGGCAGCGGCCTTGGCGACAGCGAGGCTGACGCCGAGGATGGCGTTCGCGCCAAGCTTCTTCTTGTTCTTCGAGCCATCGAGACGGATCATCACGTCGTCGATGGCCACCTGATCCTCGGCATCCATGCCGACGATGGCGTCGTGGATCTCGGTCATGACATTGTCGACGGCCTTGGTGACTCCCTTGCCGAGATAACGCTTCTTGTCGCCGTCGCGCAGCTCCACCGCCTCATGGGCACCGGTGGAGGCACCCGACGGCACGGCAGCGCGGCCCATGCAGCCATCCTCCAGGATCACATCAACCTCGACGGTGGGGTTGCCACGACTGTCGAGGATTTCGCGGGCGATGAG
This sequence comes from Beijerinckiaceae bacterium, assembly GCA_051652685.1. Classification (GTDB taxonomy): domain Bacteria; phylum Pseudomonadota; class Alphaproteobacteria; order Rhizobiales; family Beijerinckiaceae; genus JADCCX01. The sequence continues at coordinate 21 of JBOFUS010000189.1, read as the reverse complement.
ATCGACGATGGCGGTCATGGG
>JBOFUS010000188.1:0-4299 GCA_051652685.1 Beijerinckiaceae bacterium | reverse complement strand
TGGGGCCTCCTCAGCATGAGGGACGTTGGGGATAGTGCCAACGTAGGCAAACGATCCCGTCCGACCTTCCCGCCAATCCCAGGCCTCCTCATGCTGAGGAGCCCCAAAGGGGCGTCTCGAAGCACGCACTGCGTTTCCGCCAGGATGCCCTGCCCTTGCCCAAGCGCATCCCCGTTCGCGGCGTGAGGCTTGGCGAAAAGGACAAAAGCTGCGGAAGCTTCGCTTGAGTGATTGTATCGGCGCTCATGCCGCCGTAACGCCACGGTCAGGACTTTCGACCTGGAAGATCAGATCATGGCCTTGAAATCTCGTTCCGCCGATGCGGACAGCCCGATCCATCGGCAGATGCCGACCATCCTTGCCATCATCCTCTCCGGGCTGATCTTTCTCGGAAGCCTTGCCCCACTCTTTGCAGCCGAGCCCGAAGCAGTGCGCGTCACGGTCACGCCCGAAGTCACGATTACCGTCCATGTCTACCGGCCGGCCGGACAGGGGCCTTTTCCCCTTGTCGTCCTCTCGCATGGCGCGCCGCGCACGCGCGATATGCTGTTCACCATCGGCAATAGCGCGTTTCGTGATCAGGCGCTCCATTTCGTGGCCGCCGGTGCCATTGTTGCTGTGCCCATCAGGCGCGGCTACGATGGACGCCATGCGCAATGGGTCGAGAGTTTCGGTGACTGCGATGCGCCGGACTATCTGGGTGCCGGTCGCGCAACGGCAGAGGATATTGCCGCCACCGTCGCTGCGATGCACCGTCGCCCCGATGTCGACGCAACCCGTGTGGCATTGCTCGGCCAATCGGCTGGCGGCTGGGGTTCGCTTGCCGCTGCGGCCGAAAAGACGCAGGTCCGTGCCGTGGTCAACTTCGCGGGAGCACGGGGTTCGCGAGGGGGCAACCGCGTCTGCGCTGAAGACAAGCTGCTTGCGGCCGCAAGCGTGTTTGGTGCTGGCCGGCGCACGCACCAACTCTGGCTCTACAGCGCCAACGACAGCTTCTTCGGGCCAGATCTCGCACGACGCCTCCATGCCGCCTTCGTGAAAGCGGGCGGCGAGGCGCGACTCGAAATCGTTTCGCCGCATGGCACGGATGGGCATTTCTACATGGGCGACGTCGCTGCCTGGCGCGACAAGGTCAACCACTTTCTCAACGAGACCGGCGTGCTGAGATAAGGCCTGCCATGTCCCTGAAACGAGTTGCGGCGCAATTACGGTCACATGATCTCCATTGCATGAGTTCGTACTCTGTGACTTCCCGTCCTCATGGCGCGTCTTTGGGATACCCGCCCCGCCTCTGACCTCGCACTCACCATCGCCTGTGTGCCCCCTACCCCACGCGCCCAGGACACACGCATATGACTTTCCATGTCATGCCGGGCTCTGTTCCGCTTCGCTGCATAGCCCCGGAATGGCAAACAGAAGTCATATGTGATTGCCCTGCCCACGAGCTCTTCAGCAGCCAGTCCATTGTCGCAGGGGGCGGGCAACGCATTGTCGATTGGCTGCTGCGCGCCATATCAAAGATATGGTGCAGGTAGAAGACGACGCTCCCAACGTTGTCGATCCTGTCACCGCAGCCACAAACTCAGTCATCAGGCAGCCCTCGCCCATGGGGGTTTCTGCATGCGCTGCGTTGTGCGCTTCTTCTCACACTGACCGGAGCTTTCTTACATGACAACGACACTACACGACATCGTCGATACTGCTGTTGCAGCTGGCTCGTTCAAGACACTGGTCGCAGCTGTCACGGCGGCGGATCTCGGTGCAACCTTGAAGGGTGCCGGACCGTTCACCGTGTTCGCGCCATCCGATGACGCTTTCGCCAAGCTGCCTGCCGGCACTGTCGAGGACCTTGTCAAGCCGGAGAACAAGGCCAAGCTCGCCGCGATCCTCACGTACCACGTGATGGCCGGCAAGGTGATGGCGGCCGATATCGCAGGCAAGAAGCTCGAGCCAGCCACCGTCAACGGAGCGACCCTTCACGTCGACGCCACCTCCGGCGTTCTCGTCAACGGCGCAAAGGTCGTGACGGCGGACATCGCCTGCACAAACGGCGTGATCCACGTAATCGACACCGTGCTGATGCCCAAGGCATAATCTTGCCGAAACCGGCCTTTCCCAAGGCCAGGAGACCGTGCCCGGAGCTTGCTCCGGGCACGGCTGTTTGAGCGACCTCACGTTTCGGGCTATCGCATACGATATGCATGGACAATTTCACGGCTGACGCTGCAGCGGCCCGCCATGACACGCAGGCTCACCGAACGGTTTCAAACGCTCGACGGACAGCCGCTGTCGTGGTAACCGGCTCTGCATGATTGAAGCAGGTCGCGCTTCCCTGCACGCTGAAGACAGGATTCTACCATCAAACCCTGGGAAAAAACCCCAAACCCGAAAGTGCCGTGTTCTTGTTGCAGGCGGGGTGTGAACCCCGCATCCGGTGGTCGCTGTTCGAACAATCCGGCACGCGCCATCCTGTTGACCAACACTGTTTTTTTTCCGGACGGCCGGCAGCGCGGGCCACTCCATGACATTCCTGATGGATGCGATGATTAGGTCAGTGTGGAATTACCGCGGCTTCATTATCGAAAGCATAAAAAGAGAATTTCAATCCAAGTACAGCTACTCAATGCTTGGTGCTTTCTGGGCTTTTGCGCAACCTGTGGGCATGATACTGATATATACGTTCATATTTTCAAGCATTTTTAAGAGTAGGCTACCCCAGATAGAGCATCAATTCGGCTACAGTTTCTATATCTGCGCGGGCTTGCTGACCTGGGGATTGTTCTCGGAAATCGTCACACGCGGGCAATCGATCTTCATTGAAAGTGCAAACATCATCAAGAAGGTTCATTTCCCCATTGTGTGCCTGCCAACCATCGTCGTTGGAACAGCTTTTCTCAATTTTTTCATTGTCTTCGGGATTTTCTCGGTCTTTCTTATCGGAACCGGCCAATTTCCCGGATGGAAGTTTCTTGCCATCATTCCAATTGTCGCGATCATAAGCGCTTTTGCGATCGGGTTGGGGATTACACTGGGCGTCCTGAATGTATTTTTCCGGGATGTTGGCCAACTGTTTGGCTTGTTTCTGACATTCTGGTTCTGGCTGACCCCAATCGTTTACCCCGCAAACATCCTGCCGGAATGGGGGCAGGCTATTGTGAAACTAAATCCTATGACCAGCCTGATCACTGCCTGTCAGGCTGTGCTTGCCTACCAGATTTGGCCCGACTGGATCAGCATCTTGCCATCTGCGGGACTGGCGGTGCTTTTTTGTGGACTGGGATTTGTATTGTTCAGGCGATTTTCTGCTGACCTTGTGGATGAACTGTAATGACGGCGATCGCTGTTACCAATCTGGGCAAAGCCTACAAGACCTACGCACGCCGCATTGATCGTCTGTCTGAGTGGATGGGCGGAAGAGAACGCCACACCTTGCACTGGGTATTGAAAGACGTGAGTTTTTCTGTGGCCGCAGGCGAGTCAGTGGGCATTATTGGTGTCAACGGTGCCGGAAAGAGCACCCTCTTGAAAATGATTACCGGCACCGTTAAGGCCACCGAAGGCGTGGTGCAGGTGAACGGTCGGGTGGCGGCTCTTCTTGAGCTCGGATTGGGGTTCCATCCTGATTTCACAGGGCGACAGAACGTGTTGATGTCCGGACAATTGATGGGTTACTCCATTCTTGAGATAGAACGCTTGATGTCCAGCATTGAAGAATTTGCCGGCATTGGTGAATACATTGATAGACCAGTACGGATTTATTCGAGCGGTATGCAGGTAAGGCTGGCATTCGCAGTAGCCACCGCAAGCCGGCCTGATATCCTTATTGTCGATGAGGCTCTTGCTGTCGGAGACATGCAGTTTCAGCAGAAATGCTACAGTTTAATTCGGCGCTACCTCGCAGAAGGAACCACACTCATATTTGTCAGTCACGGTATGAATACAATACTGGATATCTGTAAAAGAACGCTTTATATCAGAAGTGGTCAATTGGTATTTGATGGTCTCTCAAAGGAGGCCGTGGATATCTATCAGGCAGACCTCCTCATGGAGGTTGACGAGGGATCAAGCAAGCCGACGCAGGCTCAATCGAGGATTTCGGCCGGGTCGGATGGTCACGATAACCGTACGATCGCGATCGGGCTGAACGATCAACAGGCTGTGGCAGGAAGCCTTTATACTGATCGCGCTCATCTTGTTGCCGCAACATTGTTCAATATGCAAGGTCATGAAATTCAGGCGCTTATCACCGGACAAAGCGTTCGTCTGCGCGTCTCATACCGTTGTCTTGATCTTCTTTCT
>JBOFUS010000187.1:0-2787 GCA_051652685.1 Beijerinckiaceae bacterium | reverse complement strand
CGTTCGAAATGTGACGACACCAGATTCGAGCAAATTGCTTCCACAGCTGATTTCCAAGAACCGTGACGGCTGGGGGATAACGACCGACGAATCCCAACCAGATCTTGCTGTGCCGGATGGTGACTTTTCGACCTTTGACGAACTCATCCAGGCACTGCGAAACTTGGGCCATGAAGTAAGAGTTAGAAAGATGGCTGAGGTCGCCTTCTCCACGAACTTCCGCATCACTGAAGGCAACGTCTGGCTAATGCCGGTCAAGCGGCCCTTGTTCAGCATCTTGGCCGGTTCGTGCTATCCTGTTGGCGGAGAAACAGGATTAATGCGTCATGACTGAGCCCTACAAGGCCGGAACCAATGCCGTGCCCGGTTTTCCTCGGATCACGCACAACCCGCGCGTCATGACCGGCAAGGCCTGCATTCGCGGCATGCGGGTCACGGTAAGCATGGTTCTGCGGGAGCTCGCTGCTGGCACAAAGGCTGAGGAACTGCTTGAGCAGTTTCCTTATCTGGAGGCCGAGGACATTGCCGAATGCTTGGGCCACGCTGCCTGGTTGGCCAGCGATCAGGTCTTCGACCTGAACAGCGCCGCATGAAGGATGTGGTCGACATGAATCTCTCTCCGATTTGGTTGGTCGCGTTGCGGATGGGGGGCATTGAGGCTTTGCACTGGTCCGACATTGGCGATCCGGCCGCTGGCGACGGGACGATAGCGGACTGGGCGCGTGACAACGACGCAGTCGTTCTCACGCGCGATCTCGACTTCAGCAAGATGCTGGCAGTCGGAGGTCATACGCGACCGAGCGTGATCCAACTTAGGTTGGATCAGGCGCCGCCTGACAAATGGTCGAAACAGGTGCTCTCGATTTTCAATCAACATCACGGCGCGCTGATCTCAGGCGCTGTCGTCACGGTGGACGAAACGACGGCCCGCGTCCGTGCTTTGCCGTTCCGATCAATCTAGAAAGCTAGAAGCACCCCATGGCTGAATTCCAACTTCCCAAGAACTCCCGCGTGACCGAAGGCAAGGTCTGGCCGCGTCCTGCCAATGCCAACAACCTGAAGGAATACCGCGTCTATCGCTGGAATCCGGATGACGGGCAGAACCCGCGCATCGACACCTACTACGTCGACCGCGACGATTGCGGACCGATGATCCTCGACGGTATTATCTGGATCAAGAACCGGATCGATCCGACGCTGACCTTCCGCCGCTCCTGCCGCGAAGGCATTTGCGGCTCCTGCGCCATGAACATCGACGGCACGAACACGCTGGCCTGCACCAAGGCCATGGACGACGTGAAGGGCGCGGTGAAGATCTATCCCTTGCCGCATATGCCGGTGGTGAAGGATCTGGTGCCGGACCTGACGCGCTTCTACGCCCAGCACGCCTCTATTGAGCCCTGGCTCAAGACCGACACAGCACAACCGCGTCAAGAATGGCGGCAATCAAAAGATGACCGCGAGAAGCTTGATGGCCTCTACGAGTGCATCCTCTGCGCCTGCTGCTCCACAAGTTGCCCGAGCTACTGGTGGAACGGCGACCGCTACCTTGGCCCCGCTGTCCTGCTGCAGGCCTACCGCTGGCTGATCGACAGCCGTGACGAGGCAACCGGCGACCGGCTGGACAATCTGGAAGATCCTTTCCGGCTTTACCGCTGCCACACCATCATGAACTGCTCGAAGGCCTGCCCCAAAGGGCTGAACCCGGCCAAGGCCATCGCCGAGATCAAGAAGATGATGGTGGCAAGGCAGTATTGACGCGGCAGTATTGAGGCCCGTACGCCCTCCGCGTCCCGTTCCCGGAACGCGGAAGGCGGCCCCAATCCGTCCTGGATAGACGGGCCCCCAACTTCCCCGGTTGCCGCTAGGACGGTCAAATCCGGGGGGCGGAGTTCGTGATCCTGACGGTATGGCTTTGCCGCCGTCAGCATGCGAATCGCTTACCCACAAATTTGAATGTCAGATGCTGCCGACTGTCTTCAACTTGACGCGAGGATGGATCTCCCCCTGCGCCATCACGGCGGTGGCGGGGCGGAAACGCTCCACCACGGCGCGCACATGCATGCGGACGATGGAGGAGGTGACAAGCGCCGGCATCTCGCCTTCGCGCGCCGCCTGCTCGAAAGCCTCGCGCATGGAGAGCACGAACTCCTGAAGCTTCGACGGCTGCATGGCGAGATGGCGCATCTCGCCCTCGCCGACGAGCGAGGTGGCGAAAGCATCCTCCCAGCGGGGTGACAATGTGATCATGGGCAGATAGCCGCCGGGTCCGGCGTTCTGCGCACAGATCTGGCGGCCAAGGCGCGCCCGCACATGCTCGTGGATGAGGCGCGGATCGCGCACTGCACCCGCCACTTCAGCAATGGCCTCGATGATCGCGCCCAGATCGCGGATCGAGACCCGCTCGGCCAAGAGCAGTTGCAGAACCCGCTGGATGCCGGTGGTCGAGATCTGCGCCGGGGTGATCTCCTTGAGCAGGTCCTGATGGTCCTTCGGCAATTCGCGCATCAGCTTCTGCACCTCGACGAAAGACAAAAGATCGCCGGTGTTGCCCTTGATCACCTCGGTGAGATGGGTGGAGATCACGGTGGGCGCGTCGACCACGGTGTAGCCGCGCAACTGCGCTTCCTCGCGCAGTGACTGGTCGATCCAGGTGGCGGGCAGGCCAAACGTCGGCTCGGTCATGTGCTGGCCGGGCAGCTGCACCTGGCCGCCCATGGGGTCCATGGCCATGACGGCATTGGCGAAGACCGTGCCGCGCCCGGCCTCTACTTCCTTGATGCGCAC
>JBOFUS010000186.1:0-3254 GCA_051652685.1 Beijerinckiaceae bacterium | reverse complement strand
TCGAGGGCAAAAGCCTCGAGGACATCGTCAAGGGTTCCTTCGGCAAGAACGCCGGGCTCTTCAACAATGCCGGCCAACACTATAACCACATGCACTTCTGGAAGTGGATGAAGCCGAATGGCGGCGGTGCTATTCCCGGTACACTGGAAAAGGCCATCGTGGACGCCTTCGGCTCGGTCGAGAAGATGAAGGAAGACTTCATCCAGGCCGGCGTGACGCAGTTCGGTTCGGGCTGGCACTGGCTCGCCGTGCAGAACGGCAAGATCATCATCATGAAGACCGCCAACGGCGAAAGCCCGCTGGTGCATGGCGCGCTGCCGATCCTCGGCAACGATGTCTGGGAGCACAGCTACTACATCGACTACCGCAACCGCCGCCCCGACTATTGCAAGGCCTTCATCGAGAGCCTGGTGAACTGGGAGTATGTGGCGGAGATGTATGCTGCGGCCGTGAAGTGAAGTTGAACTGAGGTTTGTGGCGGTCCTTCTCCCGCACATGAGGACGAAAAACTGACCGGCATCCGCAATTGTCCCCTCTCCCCCTCGCGGGGAGAGGGCGGGCGTGAGGGGCTTGGTTTCACTCAGGCCGAGGTTTCCACGATGCGCGGTCTTCGCATTTTTGAGACAAGCCGTGCCCGCAGCTTGCGCGCGGATGCCAGCAGGGCCGAAGCGGCGCTTTGGACAAAGCTCCGGAACCGCCAGATCAACGGCTACAAATTCTCCCGTCAGGTCGTCATCGGCCCCTACTTCGCCGACTTCTGCTGCCGCGAACACAAGCTGGTCGTCGAGATCGACGGCGCAACACATTCAACCGACGTAGAGCTGGCGGCGGATAAGAGGCGCAGTTCTTTTCTTTTCGCTGAAGGGTATCGAGTTCTGCGATTCACCAACACCGAGGTTTTCGAGAACCGGGACGGCGTGCTGGAGACGATTGTTGCAAAGCTTGAGGGCAGAGAACATCTCTGAAGCTTGCGCGTGAACTCCCTCTCTCCGCTCGCGGGGAGAGGGTTGGGGTGAGGGGCCAGGGGAGTGATCCCGACGTCGGCCCGCACTCACCCAGCCCCTCATCCTGTCCTTCTCCCCGCGATCGGGGAGAAGGGACGCGCACCGCCGATTACGCTACCTTCGGCATGCCGAAGCGGACGATCCAGGACTGGGAGCAGGGGCAAAGGTATCCTAAGGGGGCCGCGCGCGTGTTGCTAAAGATGATCGCGCATGAGCCGGAGGCGGTGAAGCGGGCGCTGCAGGTGGGGTGAAACGAACTGAGGTTCCACGCACGCAGAAAATCATAACTTTCAAAAGAAACTTTGATTGGAATGAGAAATTTGTCCGCATCAAACTGTCGGAAACATCACAGATGTTAGGCAGTCAAGTCATGCAACGTCGCTATTCAGTAAGGACTATCTTTCCCACAGACTATGAACCTCTGCGCGCCCTGCACATGGCAGCGATCATGGCTGTCAACCCGGCGATCTATTCGCAGCACATCAAGCACGGCTGGGCGCATGGCTTGAGCGCCGATGGCTACGGCCGTGCCGTTGCAAACGGTGAAGCGTTTGACATCGCATGCGACCTGTCGGGCAAACCAGTCGGCTTTTGCGGCTGCAAGGGTGATGAGATTTATGGCTTGTACGTGCACCCCGATATGCAAGGCCAAGGCATCGGTGCGGAGCTTCTGAAACGTGGTGAGGCAAGACTTGCAGGTTGGGGGGTCAAGCGATCTCCCCTCAGGGCAACGCTCGCTGGCGTCCGATTTTACAGGAGTCAAGGCTGGCACTTCCTGCGGATTGCGCACTTGCGCACGCGCGGCGGGCCGATGATGGAAATCGCCCTGATGGAGAAGGATCTGGAGTGTTGACACATCCTTCTCCCAGCCTAGGCGAGGCGGGAACACTGGTTGCGCCAGATGACGGAACTCACCAGCATTCGAGTAAGTTTTCTTGTATTAAATACGGCAATGCCGTATATTCGAAACCGAATGCAAACCATCGTCGAAACGCCCTCCTTCCTGGCAGATGCAAAGGCGGCAGGACTATCTGAGGACGAAAGACGAGCACTTGCCGACTATGTCGCTACAAACCCGGAAGCCGGAGATGAGATCGCTGGTAGCGGGGGCGCACGGAAGCTTCGACTTGCTGGTCGGGGAAGGGGAAAGAGCGGCGGCTACCGGGTGATCACATTCTACAGCGGGCAAGACATTCCGGTTTTCCTGCTGAATGTCTTCTCAAAGGGTGAGCGCGCCAATCTGTCCAGAGCCGAGATCAACGCGCTGCGGATGATCCTCGGCCAGATCGTGGAAGTCTACAAATCAAGGAGCCAACCATCATGAGCAAGGCCGGAAGCAGGATCATGATGGCCGCCGAAGAGGCGCTGGCTTTCGCGAGAGGCGAAACGAAGGGCTACAGCGTCCATACGGTGGAGGCGGTGAATGTGGGAGAACTCCGCCAGCGCATGAACATGACCCAGGAAGCCTTCGCCGCTTCCTTCGGCCTACCAAAGCGAACAATCCAGGACTGGGAGCAAGGCCGGCGCTATCCCGAAGGCGCGGCGCGCGTGCTGCTTAAGGTGATCGCGCATGAGCCGGAGGCGGTGAAACGGGCGTTGAGGGTGGGGTAGGCGAAGCTACCCTCCTCTCCCTTGGGAGAGGATGTCCGCCGGATGGCGGACAGGTGAGGGTCGGCTCAACGCTTATGCGGCAATCTCCCGGCGCTGGCGCTGACCCTCATCCGGTCGGCATCCGCCGACCACCTTCTCCCGAGGGAGAAGGAAGGGAGGCTCACTCCTCCCCCTCCACCAAAATCTCTCTCTTGCCAGCGTGGTTGGCAGCACCCACCACGCCTTCCTTCTCCATCCGCTCCATCAGGCTTGCTGCCCGGTTGTAGCCGATCTGCAGACGGCGCTGGATGTAGCTGGTCGAGGCCTTCTTGTCGCGAATAACCACCCGCACGGCCTGCTCGTAGAGATCGCCACCCTCGTCCGAGCCGAACTCGCCCTTGTCGAAGACCGCGCCCTCGTCCGCTTCTTCGGTAGCCTCATCCTCGCGGGTGATCGCTTCCAGATACTGCGGCTTGCCCTGGCGCTTGAGGTGCTGGACGATGCGCTCCACCTCTTCATCCGACACAAACGGCCCATGCACGCGGCTGATGCGGCCGCCGCCGGCCATGTGCAGCATGTCGCCCTGGCCGAGCAGCTGCTCCGCGCCCATTTCGCCGAGGATCGTGCGGCTGTCGATCTTGCTGGTTACCTGGAAGGAGA
>JBOFUS010000185.1:0-6650 GCA_051652685.1 Beijerinckiaceae bacterium | reverse complement strand
TCATCGCTTCAGCCTCGGGTTCAGCTGATCCCTGACCTGATCGCCCACAAGGTTGATGGCGACGATCAGCACGATCAGCGCCACGCCAGGATAAATCGAGATCCAGTAGCGGCCGGACAGCATGTACTGGAAACCGTTGGCGATCAGCATGCCGAGCGACGGCTCGCTAACCGGCAGGCCAAGGCCCAGAAAAGACAAGGTCGCCTCGAGCGCGATGGAATTCGCCACCTGCACCGTCGCCACCACGATCAGCGGTGGCAGGCAGTTGGGGAGGATATGCCGGAAGACGACGCGGGCAGTGGACAGAGGTGTGGAAAGCGCGGCGTCGACATATTCCCTGGAGCGCTCGGCCGACGCCGCGCCATGGGCCGTGCGGGCAAAATAGGCATACTGGGCTGCAACCAGCGCCGCAATCAACGGCCACTTGCCCTGACCCAGCACTGCGGCCAGAACCAGCGCCAGCAGGATCGCCGGAAACGACAGCTGGAGATCGACCACGCGCATGATCAGCATTTCGATCCGCCCGCCAATGAAAGCCGCGAAAGCGCCCAGCGACGCGCCAAGGCTGAAGGCAATGAGGCCGGAAAGCACGCCCATCTGGATCGAGATGCGCAAGCCATAAAGAATAGCCGACAGCAGATCACGCCCCTGCGCGTCAGTGCCAAGCCAATGCGTGAAGCCTTTCGCCCCCACATGGCCGGGCGGGCGACGCGCGTCCATCAGCACCAGATCGGCAAGGTTGTAGGGATTCTGTGGCGCGATCAGCGGCGCGGCGAGCGCCAGCGCGAAAATGGCCAGCGCAACGCCAAGTGCCACGACCGCCACGCGGTTGTCGCGGAACTCGTCCCAGAAGGCCCGCAGGGGTGACACGGCGCTCACGCCGCCCTCCGGGTGCGCAGCCGGGGATCCAGCGCCGCATAGGCAACGTCGACCAGCAGGTTGATCACGATGAAGAGCAGCGCGACCAGCATCAGGTAGGCGACCATCACCGGCCGGTCGAGCGTCTGGATGCTGTCGATGATCAGCTTGCCCACGCCCGGCCACGAGAAGATCGTCTCGGTTACGACGGCAAAGGCGAGGGTGGAGCCGAACTCCAGCCCGAAAACCGTCACCAGAGGTATGGCGATCAGCCTGAGCACATGGCGGCTGAGGATCGTCCATTCGCTCTCGCCGGCGGCGCGGGCGAATTTCACCGTATCTGTCAGCATCGTCTCACGCGTGCCGGCACGGGAGAGCCGCACCATCATGGCGAACTTGAACAGCGAGAGGTTGAGCGCCGGCAGCGCCAGATGCTTCCAGCCGTCGAGCGTCAGCAGGCTCCACTCGACGCCGAGGAAACTGGCCGTAGCCCCCCGGTTGCCGGCGGGCAGCCAGCCGAGTGTCACGGCGAAGGTGAAGATCAGCACCAACCCGATCCAGAAGGTCGGCACCGAGAAGCCGAGCACCGAAACCGCCATGATCAGGCGCGAGATGGCGCTGTCAGGTCGATAGCCGGCATATATACCCAGTGGCACGCCGGTCAGCGTGGCCCCGATCACCGCAACGAGCGTGAGCTCCAGCGTCGCGGGCAGACGCGACAGAATCAGTTCCAGCACAGGCATATTGAAGACGAAGGAGCGGCCAAGATCGCCGGCCGCAACGCGTCCGAGAAAATCGAGATACTGCTTCCACAGTGGCTGATCGAGCCCGTAGGCGCGGATCGTCTGTTCCCGGATCTGTTGCGTTGCGTCCGGGGAGATCAGCACGTCGATGGGGTTGCCGATGGCGTAGACACCGGCAAAAACCATGAAGGAGATGACGAACATCACCACTGTTGCCTGCATCAGCCGCTGGATGATGAAGCCCAGCACGGCTCAGGCCCAACCTTCCGCGATGACGGCGCGGGTCTCTGCGACTGCCACATCCCAGAGCGCCAGCATATCCGCGTCAGGGCGCTGGTATAGCCCGCCATAGTTGCCATCCCCGAGGTAGGCGCGCTTGGCGACCGTATCGAGCTGCATGAAGCGGGCATGGTCCATCATCGGCTTCTGGTGGGTGGGCATCGCAACGCCGGCAAGCCGCGTCCACGGGAAGTTCTCCATCCAGGAGGCGTGCGAGGCGACAGGATCGATCTCCTGCACCTTCGCCCATGTCTGCGGAGCATTCCACCAGTTGTGCCATTTCACCTGGCAGCCGGGGTTGCGGTCAAGCCACTCCAGCACTGCGCCATGGGCCGGGCTGTTGCCGCCATGGCCGTTGACGATCGAGATACGGCGGAAGCCCGAGCGGCGGATGCCATCGAGCACATCCGTCACCACGGCGATCAATGTCGAGAGCTTCAGCGTCACGGTGCCGGGGTAAGCAACGAAATTGGGGGTTAGCCCGTAATTGATGGCAGGGAAAACCGGCACATTCAAAGGCATGGCCGCGTCATTCGCCATCCGGTCGGCGAGGATCGCATCCACTGCGAGGCTGAGGTACGCGTGCTGTTCCGTGGAGCCGATCGGCAGCACGGCGCGGTCATCGCGGCCTGCGTGTTCCTCGACCTGTTGCCAGTGCATCTCGGCAATCCTCATGATGTTCACTCCGTTCCGGTTTCATCGAACATGCCGAGCACCACCTTGGCCATCAGTGTCGCGAGCGTCTCACGCTCGATCAGCGACAATGGCGCGAGCATCTGCTCCTCCAGCGCCACGAAGCGCGGGATGGCCTCGTCGAGCATCTCGCGTCCGCGCGTCGTCAGGGACAGCGGCTGCGCCCTTCGGTCGGTGGGGGAGGGGAGGCGGCGGACGAGCCCGAGCTTGATCAGCCGGTTCACCGCGCGGCTCAGCGTGTTCTTCGGAAAAGCCGTCGAGGCCGCGATTTCGGAAGCCGTGACATCGTCGAGGAGGCCAAGGCTGTAGATGACCACGAATTCCGACCGGCTCAGCCCGAAGCGCTCTTCCACCCAGCCGTACAGCGGTTGGTTGTAGCGGAGCGCCAGATAGTTGAAGCGCGCGGCAAAGCCGCAGGGGTTGCGCCACAGGCGGGCATGGGTAAACGCGTCCAGCCGCTGGCCGGGGCTCGAAACCTCCGGATCATCTGGCAGCGCAGTTCTGTCACTCTCCCGCGATTTCAGTTCCAATTCGAACTATCTCCATCCTGATGTTGAGCATAACAGCGCGAAATGGTTCCACAAGGAATTGACAGAAAGATTTTCGCCGCCTTCAATGGGCCTCTGGCGCTTGCCGGGAGGCGATGGGCGCGACATCCAAAGGGAGGATCGATCATGCGTATCGGAACGGCGCTGCTTTTCGGCGCGATCTCGTTGCTGGCTGTACAGGCCGCCACAGCCCAGACACTGACCATCGGTGTTCGCGGCGGGCCGGATTCGATCGATCCGCATTTTACCGCCACAGGCACCCATGCCGAGGCGTTGAAGCATGTCTTCGACACGCTCGTCTGGTCCGGCGACGGGCTGGAGCTGGAGCCGCGCCTGGCGGACAGCTGGAAGCCGCTGAACGACACGACCTGGGAGTTCAAGCTCCGCCGTGGCGTCAAGTTCCACGACGGCTCGGACTTCACTGCCGCCGATGTCAAGTTCTCCATCGAACGCATTCCGGTCGTCGCCGGGCCGAATCCGACCACCATCTACGTCCGCCGGGTCAAGGAGACGAAGATCGTCGACGACCATACCGTTCATATCGTGACAGATGGCGCGGCACCCAACCTGCCAAATGACTTCATCCGCTTGTTCATCGTCTCCTCGAAGGCCGCAGCGGGACTGACCAAGGAGACCGCCAACGAAGCCTTCAATTCCGGCAAGGCGGCGGCCGGCACCGGTCCCTACAAGTTCGTCTCATGGCAGCCGAAGGGTGATCTGGTGCTGGACCGCAACGATGCCTACTGGGGGCCGAAGGAGCCGTGGGCACGGCATGTGCGCAAGGAGGTGCCGAACGACGCCGCCCGCGTGGCCCAGCTCAAGGCCGGCCAGCTCGACCTGATCACGCGCGTACCCGCCACCGACGTCGCTACGCTGAAGCGCGATCCCAAGCTGCATGTCGAGACCATCGACACGGTCTATGTTTTCAACGTCGAGCTCGACATGCGCGAGAAGGCACTGAACGTCGCTGCCAAGGACGGCGCGGCGCTGGCGGCCAACCCGTTCCTCGATGTCCGCGTCAGGGAGGCCATGGACATGGCCATCGACCGCAAGACGCTGGCCGAGATCGCCATGGAGGGACTCGGCGTGCCGGCCAGCCAGATGGTGACGCCCTCGATCTTCGGTTACAACAAGGCGCTCGGTCCCCGGAAGTTCGATCCTGTCGCGGCGAAGAAGCTGCTTGCCGATGCGGGCTATCCGAACGGCTTCAGGATGCAGTTCTCTTTCACCAGCGATCGCCTGCCCGGCGACCGGCAGGTGGGCACGTCCATCGCGCAGATGTGGGCTGGCATCGGCATCGATGCGCAGCCCAACGCGCAGCCGGCAGCGGTGTTCTTCCCCGCCCGCACGCGCGGCGAGTTCTCGGCCTCGATGTCGGGCTGGGGCACGCTGACGGGCGAGGCGCATTACACGCTCTCCTCGCTCGCGCACTCGAACGACCGCGAGAGGCGCATGGGTGCGTTCAATGTGCTGGGCTACAAGAACCCGGTGATGGACAAGCTGTTGCAGGATGCGGCGGTGGAGATGGACGAAGCCAAGCGCCGCAGGTTCCTCGAGGATGCAAACGCGTTGCTCGAGAAAGACCGCCAGCGTCTCCCCATCGTCGCGGTGGGTTCCGCCTGGGCGATGCAGAAGGACAAGGTGAAGATCAAGGCGCGCGTGGACGAGGACACGCTGGCGATGAATATCAAGCCAGCGAAGTAAGCGTATGGGGTTTGCGGTGGTTTGCCCCTCATCTGTCTTCTCCCCGCAAGCGGGGAGAAGAACGCTCCGGATCGTTCGCGCCAACCTTGCCGCGCGTTCCTCTCCCCGCTTGCGGGGAGAGGCCAGGTGAGGGGCAACACCCTTTCCAAGAGGCCCTGACGTGCCAGAAACACCCATTCTGATCTGGGGCGCGGGTGCGATTGGCGGCACGCTGGGCGCTTACTGGGCGCGGGCAGGCTTGCCGGTGACGCTGGTCGATATCGTGCCGGAGCATGTGGAGGCCTGCCGGACCACCGGCGTCAACATCACCGGCCCGGTGGAGAATTTCCGCCAGACCGTCCCGGCGCTGACGCCCGGTGAGGTCACGGGAAAGCATCCGTTCATCGTGCTTGCCGTGAAGGCGCATGCGACGGAAGCGGCGCTCGAACAACTGAAGCCGCATCTCGCTGACGATGGCTATGTGCTTTCGGCGCAGAACGGGCTCAATGAATATGCCATCGCCCGCGCCATCGGTGCGGAGCGGACCATGGGCTGTTTCGTGAACTTCGGCGCGGACTGGCTGGGACCGGGCGAAATCCTTTTCGGCAACCGGGCGGCTGTGGTCGTCGGCGAGATCGACGGAACGGTCCGCCCACGCACGCAAGCGATGCACGCGCGGCTGAAGATCTTCGAGCCAGACGCTGTGCTGACTGACAACATCTGGGGCTATCTCTGGGGCAAGCTCGCCTATGGCGCGATGCTGTTTGCCACGGCGCTGACGACTGACAGCATGAGTGACAACTTCGCCGATCCGCGCCGCGTCCCGGCGTTTGAGCGGCTGGGCCGCGAGGTCATGGCCGTGGCGCTGGCCAAGGGTGTCACGCCGGTGGGCTTCAACGGCTTTGATCCGAAGGCCTTTTATCCGGATGCGCCGGCGAACGCCTCGCGGGCGAGCATCGCGGCGCTCGCGGAGTTCAACCGTCACACGGCCAAGACGCATTCGGGCATCTACCGCGATCTGGCGGTGCGCAAGCGCAAGACGGAGGTCGATCCGCAGATCGGCGTCATCGCGGAAATCGGCCGGGAACTTGGCGCTCCAACACCGGCGATCACTGCGCTGGTCGCGCTTATCCACGCCATCGAAGATGGCGACAGGCCGATGGCGTTCCCGACCTTCCAGCTCCTGATCGACGCATGCTGATCGATTTCACGGAACGCGTGGCGCTGGTCACGGGCGCGGCGCAGGGCATCGGGCAGGCGATTGCGCGGGCGTTGAAGGCGTCCGGCGCGACCGTTATTGTGGCCGATCTCGATGACGCAGCACTTGGCCGTTTCGCCGCCACCGAGGGCATGCATGGCATGACCTTCGACGTAGCCGACCGCACAGCCTGCCATGACGCGGTGTGGCGGATCACCACCGAGCACCGCCGGCTGGATATCCTCATTCATGCGGCCGGCGGCGTGCGCGGGCAGATTGGCAAACCCATCGCGGACGTGACAGAAAAGGACTGGCGCGCCATTTTCGACGCCAATCTCGACGGTGCGTTCTGGCTGGCGCAGGCAGCGAGCAAGCCGATGCAGGAGCGCCGCTATGGCCGCATCGTCAACATCGCGTCGGGCGCGGGCCTTCGGCCGAGCCTCACCGGCATCCAGGCCTACACAGCGGCGAAACACGCGCTTGTCGGCCTGACCAGGCAGTTGAGCCTTGATCTTGGACCCT
Source organism: Beijerinckiaceae bacterium (assembly GCA_051652685.1). Classification (GTDB taxonomy): domain Bacteria; phylum Pseudomonadota; class Alphaproteobacteria; order Rhizobiales; family Beijerinckiaceae; genus JADCCX01. The sequence goes on along the minus strand of JBOFUS010000185.1, from coordinate 126 downwards.
ACGGCGTGACGACGAACGCCATCGCGCCGGGCTTTGTCCGCTCCAACCCGACAACCGAACGGCAGTGGCAGAGCTATGGCCCGGAAGGCCAGCAACGGTTGCTGCAATCCATCCATACACGCCGCC
>JBOFUS010000184.1:0-9217 GCA_051652685.1 Beijerinckiaceae bacterium | reverse complement strand
TTTTTGCGACTTCAGGGCTGGCGCAGGAAGCGGGAGCAACTAACCTGCCGCAAGGCTTTGTGGCCAGTCTCGCGTTATCCGCTGCGGCTGTATGGCACAAGCTCGCGCCGATCGTGGCCGCGCTGCCTAACATCCCGATGGAGATCGCATCGGCTTTGGCGAAGATCATCGCGAGCGATCCAAACAGCGTCGCAAGTCTTCTGACTGGTTTTGCGCTGATGGCAGTCCTGATCGTCCTTCGTCCAGCCCTTCGACGTATCATGGCCGTCAGCAACGGCGATCCGTCGATCATCCCGGTGCTCACCGTCAAGCGCTTCTTTTGCGACATCGCACTGGCGATGGTGACGGTGTTCCTGGCGATCATCATGCTGGAATTGATCCGGGGCTCAAGCACGCTTGCTGCATCGCTCGCGGAGTCGATGATCGACGTCGGATTAAGAACGCACCTCGCCTTGCTGGTGCCCCTGGTGCTTCTGCGCCCGAACGAACCCACCGTGCGCCTCCTGTCACTTTCCGATCGAGCGGTTGCGAAGGCGATGATGCCACTGGCTGGTGCCATAATAATCGCGATCGCTTTCATGGCCGTCATTCCCGTCCTGCTGAACGGCGGCATGGAATGGGCGACCGGTCAGGCTTTTGCCGTCTGCGTCGGTGCGATCGTAGCAGTGTTCTCTCTCATGGCCGCCCTCGCAATCCTCCGTGAGGAGCCAAGCCTTTTACCGCATTGGCGGCATCTGGCCTTTGCGGCGACACCGCTGTTCTGGATCGTCTGGTCCTACGGCGTGATCACACTGGACTTTCCATTCTTCAACGCGGTCGTGGCGGTTGGTGCAGTATCGGCGTCAGCGCTTGTGGTTGATCGCTTCCTGGCCCGCGTGGAAACGGCGGCGAGTGTGATGGCAGAGTCCGTACGTCGGGAGAAATGGGCGGCGTTTGCAGCAGCTTTCCGGAGGACAAGCCACGCCTTTGCAGGTGCCGCTCTGCTCTTCATCGCCGCACACTGGGCAGCTATGGCGTCGGAAGGAACAAGGCATCAGGCCCGTCTGATTACACTGCGTGATTCACTTGGCGAAGCGCTGATTGTTGTGATGATTGGCTACCTGCTCTTCGAGACTTTCAACGCCTGGTCTCGGTCGACATTCGCCAATCCCAAATTCACGACGATGCCCGGTGATGGCGAGGAGGGAACACCTGCCTCGCGACTATCGACTGTTGCGCCACTGGCGCGAGGTTTGATCGGTGTAGCAATTCTCGGAGCCGCCATCCTGATCGCCATCTCGCGGCTCGGCGTTGACATCACGCCAATCCTCGCCGGAGCCGGCATTTTGGGACTGGCCATCAGTTTCGGTTCGCAATCCCTCGTGCGCGATGTTGTTGCAGGCATCTTTTATCTCGCCGACGACGCCTTTCGCCTCGGCGAGTACATTGAGGCAAGCAAGCTTACGGGAACGGTCGAGAAAATTTCTCTGCGCTCGATGCGCGTCCGCCACCAGAATGGGCACATACATACGATTCCCTTCGGGCAGCTTGGGGCCGTAACCAATTTCAGCCGCGACTGGAACACGATGAAATTTAACCTTCGGATGGATCGTTCGACAGACGTCGAGAGGGTGCGCAAGGTGACGAAGCAGCTTGGACTCGCGATGCTTGACGATGAGGAGCACGGTCCTGAGTTCATTCAGCAGCTCAAGATGCAGGGGATTGCGGATGTCTCGGAAACAGCGCTGGTGCTGCGGTTCAAATTCACGGTTCGCCCTGGCAAGCCGACGATTGTGAGACGCGAAGTGATGAAACGGCTCCTTTATGCCTTTGCTGAAAACAATATCGCTTTCGCCTCAAACTCGATCATTGTGCAAAGCGCGGAGACGGACATCGGTCCGCGCGGTGCCGCCGCCGGAAGCTTTACCAATCCAGTTGCCGTGGGTTGAGTTCCAACAGCAGCCTGACACCTTCATGTTTACCGCAAGATCGCTCAAAGCCTCCCGGCTATGGTAACGCGCTGGTCAGACTTCCCCGTTAGGCTGCCGACTCAATTCTGGGAGTCATTGCGACGTGTCTGCCATTCAGCATGCCATGGACGACCTGCGCGACACCTTCGCCACGAAGGACGCACAGTCGCGTGCCGCTGCCATGGAACAGATCAGCGAACTCTTTGTGATGGGAGCCGAAGGTTTCTCTGAAGCCCATGTCGCGTTGTTCGATCAGGTAATCTCGCTTCTCGCTTCGGCAATTGAGACACGGGCACGGACGAGACTTTCCGAAAAGTTCGCTGACCTCCCCAACGCACCGCCTGAAACCATGCGCAAGCTGTCGCGTGACGAGATCGTTGTTGCGCGCCCGGTGCTCGCCCGATCGCCGCGTCTGACGGCGACAGACCTGATCGAGGCCGCCCGCCATGGCGGGCGCGACCACATGCTCGCAATCTCCGAACGCAAGGATCTGCCGGAACCGGTGACCGATGTCCTTGTACAGGAAGGCGATCGGGTCGTGGTCAACGCCGTCGCCAGCAACCCCACCGCGCGCTTCTCGCCCAAAGGCTACGACGCACTGATTGCAAGATCGAAGAGCGACGAACTGTTGCAATCGGCGCTCGGCCGCCGCACCGATATTCCGGCTCGCCACATGGCCGTGCTGTTCGAGCTTGCCAAGAAGGCCGCACGTGAGCGGCTGATGGGCGAGGTTGGCGATCAGGGCCGACGCGCTGTCAGTCGCGCCGTCAACAGCAGCGCCCGCGACATCGCGACGGAAGCTGCCGCACGCTCGGAGGCCTATCGCACGGCAATACAGGAAGTATCCGTCATGTTGCAGGCGGGAAACCTGACGGAAACAACACTCCAGGATTTCGCCCGCGCAGGACAGTTCGACCACGCCTCATGCGCGCTGGCTTCGCTGGCCAAACTTCCCCTCCAGATGACGGACCGGGCTCTCGCCGGTGACGCCGATCTGCTTCTCATCATCGGGCGCGCCTGCAACCTGAACTGGGCGAGCGTCAAGGCGCTGCTCATGCTGGCGCGGGATGGCAAGCCGGCGACGCGCCGCGTGGAGCAGCTTGCCGACAGCTATGCCAAGCTGGCGCTCGCCACCGCCCAGCGCGTGCTGCGGTTCCTGCATGCCCGAGAGAACGCGGGCGGGCAGCGCTGACTCAAAGCTGTCTTACTGGTCTACCGGCGAGCCGTCATGATGGCGGCGCATTGCCACTTGCCTCACCAGCGGCGGGGTCACCTTGCCCGGGTTGCGGACGAGCTTGAGGCCAAGTCCCGGTGACGTCGGGATTGTCAGGAAGCCTTTCTCCAGATGCGGCAGTTCTGTCACCAGCTCGGTGCCGCGAAGCTCCAGTCCCGTTTCCGTGTCATCGGCGAAACCCGCTGTCGGATACTCCTGAATGGCGAAGTTGAAGATCGAAGCCGCCAGTTGAAGGCCGGCCGCCAGTGACACCGGCGACAGCGGGTTGTGTGGCACGAGCTGAATCTCATGCGCCTCGGCCATGGCTGCAATCTTGCGCGCACCGGTGAAGCCCCCGCAAAGCGTGATCGAGGGCCGCGCGAAGGACACTGCCCCCCGCGAGAACAGCGTCTGGAAGTCATAAATGGTCGAGAAGCGCTCGCCCGTCGCCAGCGGCAGCGTGATGCGGCTGTCGACCCGCGCCATCGCGTCATGGCTGGTGGGCGGGATGGGATCTTCATAAAACATCGGACGGAAGGGCGCGATTTCACGGGCAAAGGCGATGGCCTCTGCCGGTGTCAGCCGCCGGTGCATTTCCAGACACAGATCGACATCATCGCCAACCGCCTCGCGGATGCGGCGGACGATATCCACCGCGCGACCGAGCTTGGCGGCATGGGTGGCGAAATACGTCTGGCTGCGGTCCTCGTCGAGATAGGGGTTGAGGTGGCCGATGGCCGTGAAACCGCGCTCTTTCATCTCGATGCAGCGGTCTACCATCTCGTCGGCCGTCTTCGCCTTGACGTGGCAATAGACCCGCGCCTTCGTGCGCGTCGGACCGCCGAGCAGCGCATGGATCGGCTGGCCCAGCGCCTGCCCCTTGATATCCCAGAGCGCGATATCGAGTGCCGAGATGGCGGCGCAGATCGCTGCCCCCCGGAAGTGCCCGAAGCGCTGCATCACCTGCCAATGGTCTTCCGTCGGACCGGGGTCCTTGCCGATCAGATAGTCGCCGAACTTGGCCATGGCCGCGGCAGCAGCTTCAAGCTGCCCCCAGGCTCCAGCCTCACCTGTCCCCGTGATTCCGGCGTCCGTCTCGACCTCGACGAAGAGATAGCGACCGGCGAAGATGGGGGTGACCTTGGTGATCTTCATGGGCGGGGTTTCCGATTGCGGCGGGGATCGCTCAAATGTTGGAAGGCAACGAACACCGCCCTGTCAACCGCCATCACCCAAGCGGCTGACCACAACAGCATGGGTCCGGCATTTCACCGGCTTGCCTTTCTTTTGCCCTTGTGATTTTTGACGCGTGCTTTCGGTGCCTCTCGTCAGGGAGAGGTGAAACGGGAACGCCGTGCGGATCTTGAACGGTCCTATTCGGCGGCTGCCCCCGCAACTGTAAGCGGCGAGCCTGCTTCGCATGCCACTGGTCTCTCAAGGGCCGGGAAGGGCGAAGAAGGCGTTTGAGCCGCGAGCCAGGAGACCGGCCGGGAGTGTGATGCAACTTCAATCTTCCGGCGGCGGGCCGGAGAGAGGCCAACTATGTCCAGTCCCTTCCGGGCCGCTTATGCGGCAGCGGCGCTCTATGCCGTACTCAATCTACAGATCTCAAACGCACAAACGCTTCCACCGTCCGATCCCGGGGCGGGCAGCGTCGCAAGCAGCGGTTTGCCGCTGTTCGTGACCGTAACGGCTAACCGTTCACCATTGGCGATCCAGCGAACCGGAAGCGCGATCAGCGTCATCAGCGAGGAAACCATCCGCAAGGCCAATCCGGCCTCGATGGCGGATGTGCTGCGCCAGGTTCCGGGGCTCAGCCTGACCGAGACTGGCGGGCCGGGCGCGGTGACCCCGGTGCGGATGCGCGGCGCGGATGCCCGGCATACGCTGGTGCTGGTTGATGGCATCAGGGTCAATGACGCCACCTCTGTCGGCGGCGATTTCGACTTCGGCGGGCTGGCCCCGGGCGATATCGAACGGATCGAAGTGCTGCGTGGTCCGCAGTCGGCGCTGTATGGCTCCGATGCCATCGGCGGTGTGATCAACATCATCACAAGGCGGGGTCGGCGCGGACCGCCGCGTGCCTATATCCAAGTGGAGGGCGGTAGCTACGCCACGAAATCCGTGCGCGCCGGCATCTCGGGCGCGACGGAGGATGTCAGCTACGCTTTCTCCGTCAACGCATTGCAGAGCGCCGGCTTCTCGCGCTTCGGCCACCGCGTCCGGCGCATCGAGAGCGCACTGCTCCGGCCGCTGGAGAATGACAGCGTCGCCCGTGGCGGGGCCAGCGGCCGCGTCGCCTGGCGGCCACTGCAGGGAGTCGAGTTCGAGATCGGGGGAACCTTCTCGCGAACCTTGAGCCAGACAGACAATGCTTTCGGCACGGCAGAGGATACGCCCGATAAGTATCGCCTCGCGAACGCTTCAGGCTTCGCGAAGGCAACCGTCGAGAGTTTCGAAGGCAGATTGCGCAACAGCGTCACGCTTTTCGCGCATCGGACGGAACGCCAGTCGCGCTGCGCCGCCTTCGGCTTCAACTGTTTCTATCAATCGGCGACGAACCCGTTGAATTTCAACAGTGCCAACATTGCCGAAAGCCGTTTCACGGGTGAGCGGCGCGGCGTCGAGTATCAGGGCGATCTCAAGCTCGGCCAGTTCGGCACGCTGATCTTCGGTGCGCGCCACGAACGGGAGGATGCGCGCTTCGGGGCCCTCGCCCTTTCGCCGAGGCCTGACTTCGGCCACCGCTACAAGGCCAATCGGGTCACCAACTCGGTGTTCGCGCTGCACCAGTTGCCCATTGGCGACCGCACGGACCTGTCTTTCGGTGCAAGGCTGGACAAGCCGGACGACACGCGCGCCTTCCTGACATGGCGGGCCACGGCAGCCCATCGCATCACGGAGACGGGCACAAAGCTGCGCGCCAGCATTGGCACGGGGGCCAAGGCACCGTCACTTTACCAGCAATTCAGCATCTACGGGCCTTTGGCGTCGCGCAATCCTGCGCTCAGACCCGAGCGCAGCCTCGGCTATGATGTCGGCATCGATCAGGAACTGTTGGGCGGCAAGGCGCGCGTCTCGGCGACACTTTTCGAGAACCGCTTCCGGAACTTCATCGAGTTCGACGGCCGGCGTGGATTGATCAACAATGCCTTCTTCCCCTTCACCTTTCCCGTCGGGCAATATGTGAACCTCTCCCGTGCCCACACGCGGGGCATCGAACTTTCGGCCGAGGCCACCATCATCGATGGACTGCTGTCCACACGCGGCAGCTTCACCTGGCAGGAGGCAAAGACGGACACCACTTTTGGCGGCGTCATTGACGGCGCAAAGCTGCTGCGTCGCCCGACGCAACAGGGCTTCCTCGCTTTCACACTGACACCCCTCGCGGGCCTGACCATCGAGCCGCATGTCACCTTTGTCGGCAAGCAGGTGGATCAGGCACGTCTGCCGGGCACTTTCAGTTCATTCCGCCGCAACCTGGCACCCTATGCAACAGTGGGACTGAAGGTGGACTACGCGATCACGCCCAACCTGACAGTTTACGCGCGCGGCGAGAACCTGACCAACGCGCGCTATCAGGAGGTTTTCAACTACGGGACCGCCGGACGTTCGGGCTATGTCGGCCTCAGGGCGACATGGTGAGGCGATGAGCGGGCAGCCTTCATGGCGGGCGCTTGTCGTGGGGCTTGCGTTGCTGGTTGCCCTGCTGTTTGCGGGAAGCCTCGGCGTCGGCCCTGTCGCAATCCCGCCCTGGGGCGTGATTGCCGCTCTGGTCGCCCCGGCGGATGATGCCTATCGCATCATCGTTCTGGAAATCCGCCTGCCGCGCGCCATGCTGGCGCTCGGCATCGGTGGCATTCTGGGACTCAGCGGCGCGGCGATGCAGGGGCTTCTGCGCAATCCGCTGGCGGCTCCTTCCCTGTTTGGCGCGCCACAGGCGGCTGCGCTTGCTGCCGTTGCCAGCATCAGCCTTGGCTTCACGGACGCGTTGTCGCCCGCGCTTCCCATCGCCGCCATTCTTGGTGCATTCCTGTCGGTCTTCCTGCTGATTGTCGTCGCCGGGAGAGACGCGAGCATGCTCGTTCTCATTCTCGCCGGCCTTGCGATCTCGAGCCTGGCGGCAGCGGGCACGGCGCTGGCGCTCAACCTCGCGCCGAATCCTTTCGCGGCGCTCGAGATTGCCTTCTGGCTCCTCGGCTCGCTGGAAGACCGCAGCTTCCGCCATGTCCTGCTGGCACTGCCATTCATTGCCGCCGCTGCAGTCATGCTGCTGTGGCAAGGCCGCGATTTCCGCCCGCTGACGCTCGGCGAGGAAGCAGCGGAGAGCCTTGGCGTCGATCTCTCGCGCCTGCGCCTGCTCGTTATCCTTGGCGTTGCGACGGGCGTCGGAGCCTCGGTGGCGGTCGCCGGTGCGATCGGTTTTGTCGGCCTTGTCGCGCCGCATCTCATGCGCCCCTTCGTGGGTCATGATCCAACCCGGCTGTTGTGGCCAAGCGCGCTTGCCGGCGCTGCCCTGCTTCTGTCAGCCGATATCGGCGTCAGGCTCATTCCCGCCACCACGGATATCAAGGTCGGCGTGCTGACGGCGCTGATCGGTGCACCGTTCTTTCTCTACCTCGTCTTTCGCGAGCGACGCACCCTCGCACGGGGGCTCGCGTGACCGTGGCGCTTTCCCTAACCCGTGTGGGCGTCCGCATCGGCGGTCGGGCAATCCTCAACGAGGTATCGCTGTCGCTCGCGTCCGGCCGGCTCGTCGCGTTGCTAGGTCCAAATGGGGCGGGAAAGACCACGCTGCTGCGCGCGGCCGCAGGGCTCATCAGGTCCGGTGGCGATATCTCGATCCTTGGCAAGCCGCTCTCCGGCGTCTCCCGTGCTGCGCGGGCGCGCATGATCGCCTATCTGCCCCAGGGCCACCAAAGCTGGTGGCCGCTGACGGCGCGCGAAATCGTGGCGCTTGGCCGCCATCCGCATGGAATGGCCGACCCGGCGCGGCTGGAAGGCGCGCATCTGCTTGCCGTCGACAGGGCCATGGAGCGGACCGGAACGGCGCGCTTTGCAGATCGCCGCATCGAGACATTGTCCGGCGGGGAGCGCGCACGCGTGATGCTCGCCCGCGTGCTGGCCGTTGAGGCACCGGTTCTGCTGGCGGATGAGCCGACGGCGGCGCTCGACCCGCGCCATCAGCTTGAGGTCATGGCCGACCTGAAAGCCGAGAGCCGGCACGGCGCGCTGGTTGTCGCCGTGACCCATGACATCGGGTTGGCGGCGCGGATGGCCGATGAGATCGTGCTGATGCAGGATGGCGCAGTGGTCGCCCATGGCGTGCCACCGGACGTGCTGACGGATCGCGCGCTGGCCGATGTCTACGGTGTCTCCGCCCATCGTGACACGGTTGGCGGCGAGGCGCTGATCCTGCCTTGGGGTCTTGCGTGAGACCTTGCCGGCTCTTCGCGGTGATGGCGGCTCTTCTTGTTGCAACGCCTGCCTTTGGACAGGCGCTGCCGCAGCGGATCGCCTCGATCAATCTGTGCACGGACCAGTTGCTCGTCGCGTTGGCACAACCGGAGCGCATCATCGGCCTCAGCCGTTTCGCCCGCGACGTTGCCACGCCCGCGATGGCGCAGGCAGCGCAGCGCCTGCCCCGGCTCAGCGGCGGGGCGGAGGAACTGCTGGTGCTCAGGCCAGATCTCATTGTTGCCGGACGTTTTGCCGGAACCGCCGCGCAGGCGATGGCCACCGCGCAGGGCTTGCGGGTAGAGGTTTTTGATGTGCCAAGGACGCTCGACGATGCCCGCGCCCAGATCCGGCGCATGGCGGCGCTGCTTGGCGAGGAAGCGGCAGGCGAGCGGCATATCGCTTCCATCGACGGCGCGCTGGCACGGCTGCGAGGGGCCTCCCGACCGGGGCTTGTGGTGCTGCCCCTGGCACGGCGCGGCTGGATGGAGGGCCGGGCGACACTGATGGGCGAGCTGCTGCGCGAAGCAGGATTGAGCCATGCCGACGCAGCGACGACAGGCGGGCGTTTTGTCAGGCTGGAAACGCTGGTCATGCT
>JBOFUS010000183.1:0-4992 GCA_051652685.1 Beijerinckiaceae bacterium | reverse complement strand
TCGCCGGTCTTGTCGGCGCAATCCGCGCCGACAGATCGCTGCCCCCGGTCATCATCCTGCGCGCCTGTCCCGGCGATGGACCCGTCTTCGAGGCGCTTGCACTGCTGGAGAGCGAAGGCGTCATTCGCCTGACGGAGTTCATGAGCTGGCAACGGGCGACGCTCAAGCGGGAGACCGCGCCAGATGCGGAGCGCTATCTTGCGGCAAGCCTGTCCAGCTCCATGCGCAAGCGCCTGCGGTCAAAGCGCCGGAGCCTCGAGGAGATGGGTGCGTTGCGTTTCACGGTTCATTCCGATCCGGCGACGTTGCAGGAAGCCTTCCGCAGCTTCATGGCCGTTGAGGCTTCCGGCTGGAAGGGCGAGAACGGCACGGCGCTTCTCACGCGTCCGCAGGATGCGCGCTATGTGGAGGCGGTGCTGCGCGCGCTGGCCCAACACGACCGCGCCTTTGTGGCAACGCTTGATGCCGGCGCACGGACGATGGCGGCTGGCCTGTTCCTGCGCGATGGTGGCGAGGTTTTCTTCTGGAAGACGGCCTATGACGGCGCACTGGCCAAGCTGTCGCCCGGCGTTATCTTCGACCAGTTCGTGACCGAACATCTCTTTGCACAGGACTGGTTCCGCCTGCTCGATACAGCCACCGACGACAGTGTCGATCCGGCGACGCTGATCTGGCGTGAACGACGCAAGATGGTCTCGCTCGTCGTGGATTGCGCGCCGGGAGGCTGGCGCGGCCCTGCTGTTGTAGCGGCCCTCACGCTCCGCCAGCGCCTCAAGGGCTGGAAGAACCGCCGCGCCGCCGCTCAGGCGAAATAGCGCTGGAGTATGGTCGCGTAGACGCGCGTGAGCGTCTCGAGATCGGCCAGCCCGATGTTCTCGTCGATCTGGTGCATGGTGCGGCCAACAAGGCCGAATTCGAGCACCGGGCAATGGTCCTTGATGAAGCGCGCATCCGAGGTGCCGCCGGTGGTCGAGAGCGTTGGCCTTCGGTTGGTGACATGTGCCGCAGCTTCGGTCACCAGGTCTACGAAGGGGCCGGGCGCGGTGAGGAAGGCGACGGCGTTCGTCGGCTCGAAGCTCGCTTCGAAATGGATACGTTCGCCCGCCGCTTTCGTGAAGCGCGCGCGGATTTCCCGCTCAAGCGTCTCCGGCGTCCAGAGGTCGTTGAAGCGGATGTTGAAAGTCGCCCGTGCGGCGTTGGGGATCACGTTGCTCGCCGGATTGCCGACATCGACAGTGGTAAATTCGAGGTTCGACGGGGCGAAATGCGCCGTGCCGGGATCGAGCGGTGCCGAAAGGACGCCCTGCATCAGCGCCATCATGCCGTTGATCGGGTTCTTGGCCCGCTCGGGATAGGCGACATGACCCTGCATTCCTGTCACGGTCACGCGGCCCGTCAGCGAGCCGCGCCGGCCGATCTTGATGGTGTCTCCGACGGCCTCGACGTTCGTCGGCTCGCCCAGCACGCAATGGTCCAGCCGCTCGCCGCGTGCCTTCACGAAGTCCAGCAATTTCACCGTGCCATTGATCGCAGGCCCCTCCTCGTCGCCGGTGATGAGAAAGGCGATGGCACCCGTCTTCGGCGCGCCGTGCGCTGCCACATAGGCCAGTGCGGCAGCGACAGAAGCCGCAACGCCGCCCTTCATGTCTTCTGCGCCGCGACCATAAAGCCGGTCGCCGACGACCTCAGCCGCAAAAGGTGGATAGGTCCATTTCTCCTCCGGCCCCGGCGGTACCACATCCGTGTGGCCGGCGAAGACGAGGCAGGGGCCTTCGCTACCGATGCGCGCGTAGAGATTGTCCACGTCCGGCGTGCCGGGGGCGGAGAAAACCGGGCGATGGGTGGTGAAACCGGCCTCTTTCAGGAGCCCTTCGAGATAGGAAAGCGCCCCGGCCTCGGCAGGTGTGACGGAGGGGCAGCGGACGAGGGCACGGGTGATGGCGAGGGTGTCGGTGGTCATGGCCCGGTGCTAGCAGGCAGGGGGTTGGGCGGGCAAGCGGGGCGCTTTCTTCCAGCGGCCTACGGGACGCAAAATCAGCGCGACGCCAGAGCATTGCGGTCACAGCAGATTCCTGTTCTGATCACTGCCATCCGCACGGAGGAGTTAGTCGACATGGCTGGAACATTCGTCGCAACGCTCGTCTTGCGTCTTGAGCCAGAAGGTATCTGGACCGCAACCTCGCCCGAGATTCCCGGTGTCAATATCGAGGGTGATACGGCGGATGAGGCGTTGGTTGAAGGGATTCGTTGGGCTGAAGCACTTGCAATCGACAACGGCATCGTGGCGCCAGGAACGCGGATCGCCTTTGCGATCGACCGTCCAGCGATGTCAAAAGCCGCCTGACTGTTTCGTTGGTGCCAAGCCTCACAACCAAGGAACTCGACAGGTTGCTGCGCCAGCATGGCTGCCTTTTGAAGGCCGACGGTGGAAAACATGAGAAGTGGTGGAGCCCGATAACCAACCGGACGTTTGCAGTTCCGCGGACGCTGAAGACCGAAGGGACTTTGCGAGGTGTCTTGCGCGATGCCGGCATCGCACATCCGAAGTATGGCTGAACATCCTCACCCCACCCTCGCATATGTACTCAACCCCCTCCGGTTTTCGTCCAGCTCCAGCCGCTGGTGCAGCGACGGCACTGCTCGGTCCGCACAATCACTGCGGGGGCAGGTGCGGCAGGAAACGCCGATGGGCGTGAGGATCTGTGGATCGTCCAGGTTCAGGCTGTCGGCGTAGACGATATCCTTGGCGTGCTGGATGTTGGTGCCGAGCCCTATCGCCAGCTGGCCGCCGGTTTGCAGGAGGCCTCCCCTGCCCATGCCGCGCCCTGATGGCCGAATGGTGCGGGCGACGCAGAAATAGCGCGCGCCATCCGGCATCTCCGATACCTGGACGCGAAGAATGCCCGGCGTGGCGAAGGCATCGTAGACATTCCAGCGCGGGCAGGCCGCGCCGAAGCGCGCCATGTGAATGCCCGACGCCGAGAAGCGCTTGGAGATGTTGCCGGCGATATCGACGCGGATGAGATGAAACGGCAGGCCCTCCTGGCCCTTGCGCTTCAGCGTGGTCAGCCGGTGGCAGACCTGCTCGAAAGACAGGCTGAACCGGTGTTGCAGCGTGTTGAGATCGTAGCGGGTGGATCGAGCCGCCTCCAGAAACCGCTGGTAGGGCGTCATCACGGCGGCTGCGAAATAGCTGGCGAGCGCGGCGCGGGCCAGTGAATCGGCCTCCGGCGTCGAGAACTTGCCGCCCGCGATCAGCCCATCGATCTCCTTGCGGAAACCCAGCAGCGCGATCTGGTAGGCGAGCTGGAAGGTGCGCGATGGCAGCGGCAGCATCTCCGACAGCTCCAGCCGACGCGTCAGCGGCTGATAGCGGCGCAGAGCCCCGCCCATGCGCTCGGTCGGTGCAATCTCGACATCCACCGCAAAACGGGTGGAGAGAAGCTGGATCAGGTCCTGCTTCAAGGTCTGTATCGCCATGCCGTTTTCGATCCAGAGCTGTTCGGCGGCCTCCTCCAGATCGGGGAAGTGGTTGAAACGCTTCTGGAGAAACTCCGTCACTTCCTCGGACGGAATTGCCAGCGAGCCGCCCTCCGCCGCGTCCTCGCCGACGCTGGTTGCGCCGCTGCCGCCGGGGCTGCGCTTGTACGCATCGTAAAGGTCCAGAACGGCGCGTCCGAGCGCAGGGATTGTTGCGGCAAAATCTCGGATATCACTCGCTTTCACATCCGCCGCATCGAACATCGGATCGGAGAAGGCCTCCATCAGCGCGGCGGTCAGACGTTCGTCGTCGTCCGCTGCCAGTGCGTTGAGATCAATCTGGAACTTCTCCGCCAGCTTCAGCAACACACGCACCGTGACCGGTCGCTGGTTGCTTTCCAGCAGATTGAGATAGGACGGCGAGATGCCAAGCGTTTCCGCCATCTGCACCTGTGTCAGGCGATGGTCCTGCCGGAGGCGGCGCAGCTTGCCGCCGATGCGGGTGGAGTTCATGGGCGATGCCTGATTGCGCTGAACAGATCGAGTTGTCATTAAAGTGACAAATAATAAAATGTCAATTGTCAAAGAAATTACAATTTACAGACTCGTTTTACCTTATCCTTTCGTTGATTGTCGTGCGTCGCCGGCAAAGCTATCCTCTCCTCACTGTCAAATCCTGTGAATGAGGAAAACGAACATGAAGATGACAACCGCCACCGACCGCTTCAAGGGCATCAAGCGGGACTACACACCCGCCGATGTGGAGAAGCTGCGTGGCTCGGTGAAGATCGAGTACACGCTGGCCCGGATGGGCGCGAACCGCCTCTGGAATCTCCTGCATGAGCGGCCGTTCGTCCGAACGCTGGGCGCACTCACCGGCAACCAGGCCATGCAGCAGGTCAAGGCCGGGCTGGAAGCCATCTACCTTTCCGGCTGGCAGGTGGCGGCCGACGCCAACAATGCCGGCCAGATGTATCCCGACCAGTCGCTCTATCCGGCCTCGTCGGTTCCGGATGTTGTGAAGCGCATCAACAACACGCTGCGCCGCGCCGACCAGATCGCCGTGTCCGAGGGCGACCGTTCGACCTACTGGTTCGCGCCGATCATCGCCGATGCCGAAGCCGGCTTCGGTGGTCCGCTGAACGCTTTCGAACTGATGAAGGCCATGATCGAGGCAGGGGCCGCCGGCGTCCACTTCGAGGACCAGCTCGCGAGCGAAAAGAAGTGCGGTCATCTGGGCGGCAAGGTTCTGGTGCCGACCAAGACCTTCATCCGCACGCTGAACGCCGCGCGCCTCGCCGCCGACGTCATGGATGTGCCGACCATGCTGCTCGCCCGCACGGATGCGCACGCCGCCAACCTCATCACGTCAGATGTCGACGATGTCGATCATCCCTGGATCGACCGCGACAGCCGCACCGACGAGGGCTTCTTCCGGCTCAGGCAGGGCAAGACCCACTCGGTTCCCCACGCCATCCATCGCGGCCTGCAATATGCGCCCTACGCCGACCT
>JBOFUS010000182.1:0-2318 GCA_051652685.1 Beijerinckiaceae bacterium | reverse complement strand
TCCCATGGCGATATGGAGCGGCTGGTGATGACAGGGCTGACGGCAGACTATCGCCACGCCATCGTCTACGGCTGCTCGCGCAACACGCGGAGCTGGTGGGACAACAGCCACGCATACTCCCTCGGCTATGATCCGCAGGATGACGCGGAAGGCTGGGCCGGCAAGGTGACTCCGCCAACGGCTGCGCCCGACAGCGCCACCGAGCTTCTGCAGGGTGGTGGCATGGCGGCCAAGGAGTTCACGGGCGATCCGAAGCTGCTCCCCTGAGAAACACAACGCCCGCCATCCCCCTCGACGCCCGGCGATTTGTCGGACATATCGGCCGACAGCGGAGACATCCGCGCGGAGCAGCCATGGCATTCGATGCAAGAAGCGACCGGGACAACAGCGGTGAGAAGCTGCGCCGGGGCGATGTCGTCTATGGCGAGCTTGTCTCGCGCATAGTGGCTGGTGACTATCCTGAAGGTGAGCGACTGCCGACCGAGCACGAACTTGCGCGAATCTTCTCGGTCTCCCGGCCGGTAGTGCGCGAGGCGCTGATGCGATTGCGGGCCGACGGCATTGTGGCGGCGCGGCAGGGCTCGGGCACCTTCGTTCAGCGCCGACCACCTGACCGGATCATCGCCTTCGCCAAGCCGCAGGACCTTTCGGCCATCCTGCGCGCCTTCGAGATGCGGCTTGCCTTCGAGGGTGCAATGGCCAGGCTTGCGGCCGAGCGGCGGGAAACGTCCGATATCGCGGCCCTTGCCGAACACCAGGCGACGCTGAAGCGCGAGATGGAGGCAGGCACCGGTATGAGTCCCGCCACCGACCTTGCCTTTCATCGTGCCATCGCCGGAGCAACGCGCAACGAGTACTTTCTGACCGTCATTGACGCCATCGGCGGCGCGGTGCTGGGCCAGATGGGGCTGGCGCTCAGCATTACCCGCGAGAAAGGGATGGAGCGCGCCCGCATCGTCTTCGGCGAACATGAGCGCATCCGCGAGACGATCAAGGCGAGCGATGGCGAAGGGGCGGAGATCGCCATGCGCGCCCATATCGATCAGGCACGGCGGCGTCTGACGGATCGGACGCGGGTGGGTTAGGTTCAAAGCGTCAGAGTGTGCTCACGCCACACGTGCCGGCTGCACGCGAAAGTGCGGCGTCCAGCGTCGCGAGCGGCAGGCGTCGGCGGAGCGCCAGCTCCAGGTAAGCTGCATCATAAACCGTGAGGCCATGGACCGCCGCCAGATCGGAAGAAGCGTGCCAGACGCTTGCATCCGCTTCTGTATCGACTGTGATCTCTAATTCTCTCAGTTGCTGAAGCATGGCACGTCGCCAGCCTGCATCGACACGCTTGCGCTTTTCAGCCATCAGCAGGGCATTTGCCACCTCGTAGCGCCAAAGGCTGGGGACGACTGCACCGCTGGCGACAACGCGTTCCAGAACTGCCAGAACCCGAGGTGTCCGCTCGTCCGCGAAGCACCATGCGAGACAGGCTGAGCTATCGAGCACAAGGCTCAAGGACGACCTTCCGCAATCAGATCACGGATCGAAAGTTCGCCGAGTGTTGCATCCGCGCTGAGTGCCCGGATCGCCTCTGCTGCTCTTGTCGCGCGTTCATGTGCGTTGACGGATCTGTTCTCCTGAACAAGCCGTGCAACAGGCTTTCCATGGCGTGTAATCACGATTTCTTCTCCCTGTTGAACAAGGTCCAACAAGGTGCCAAGCGTATTTTTAGCTTCAAACGCTCCAATCGTCCGCATCATTTTTATCCTGGTTCTCAATCTAGCTTAAGCCAGCTTGATAATTGCTTCAAGCCTGCCTCTGTTGCCCTCGTCGTAAAATCTGGGTACCCGTCTCGCTGGCGAGCATTACAGGGAGCAGGGCATGGCCGAGACGGCGGGACGCAGCGGCATTGCCATCGTCGTGCCGACCACGGCGGGGCCGATCCAGATCAAGGGTCTGCGCTGGACGCAGCGCATTCAGGGCTCCCGCGTTGGGCTCGCCAATGAGACTGGCGACCAGTGCGAGCGCTGGACGAAGGACTACAACAACCTCCTGAAGCCCGGCGACCCCATGCGGATGTTGCTGAACCTGCCAGAGCAGGGCGGCTATAAACTGGTCGTCACCGGCGAGATTGACCAGGGCAAAAGCTGGATCATGCCGGTCGCGGCCGCGCATTTTGCCAATGGCCGCGGCGAGCCACCGGCATCGGCCATCAGCAAGGCGCGGCTGATGCTTTTCACCACCGGCGCTCTGGACTTTGCTTTGGCCGAGACTGCAGCCTCAGCCCGTGTCGTCGAGCAGGACTACGAGCTCAACGCCAAAATCATGAA
>JBOFUS010000181.1:0-11539 GCA_051652685.1 Beijerinckiaceae bacterium | reverse complement strand
TCATCCGGATCGACGATCTTGCCCTTGCGGGTGATGATCAGCCGCCCCTCCTTCGCCAGTTCCACCGCAGCGCGGCGGATGGGCTGCATCAGCTTGCCCCAGGCATCCGGATCATTGCCCGCAATGGCGCGGGCGGCTTCCGACGGGCAGATCGTCTTGTCGGGTTCGCGCGCGGCGACAAGATCGAGGATGGTTTTTTCGAACACGGCTGGATTATGGTTCATCACAAGGGGCTTTCACCTGAAAGCGCCTCTGGTCAAGCGCGGGCAGCCGCTGCATGATCGGAACGTCGTCGACTCCATTGCGGGAAACCCAACATGCCGCAGACCATCACCAAGGGCTACAAGGCACTACTCGCGGAGGCAAACGCCGGCATCGAGACACTGGATGTGGACGCCGTGAAGGCACTGGCCGGGCGGAACGATGTGCTCCTCGTGGATCTGCGCGATCCGCGCGAACTGGAGCGCGAAGGCCGCATGCCGGGCGCTTTTCACTGCCCGCGCGGCATGCTGGAGTTCTGGATCGACCCGGAAAGCCCCTATGCCAAACCGGAGTTTTCCCAGGACAGGAAATTCATCTTCTTTTGTGCCGGCGGCTGGCGTTCGGCGCTGGCGGCCAAGGCCGCTCAGGTCATGGGGTTGAAGCCCGTGGCGCATATGGCAGGTGGTTTCGGCGCGTGGAAAGCGGCAGGTGGCGCGGTGGACGGCGATGCAACACCCAAGGCCTGACACCACACCGTGACCGACATTCCCTACACCGATTACCGGCCACTCCGGCGCTGGACGGAGGACCCGCGCCCGATCGTGCATGTGGTCGTGGATCTCAAAGCCGATGGTGGCGACATCCGGCAGAACGCCCTGCGCGCCCTTGCCGCCGTCGCCATCGGCGAGCAGGGCCGGCGCATGGGCGATTTTGCGGCGGCACTTGCCCCACCCGAGGACAGCCAACCTGATCCGCGCACGCTTGGCTTCCTCAAGGAGCATCCGCATGCAGTGCGGGCACTCTCCACCGGTGTGCAGCGCCCCGCCGATGCCATCCCCGCCTTCGAGCGCTTCGTGAAGGGGTTGCCGGGGTTGCCCGTGCTGGTCGCCGCGCCACTCAGCCAGACGTCTCTTTGGCTCGATGCCTGGCTCAGGCGCTTTGGCGGCCATGTGCTGGTGCGCACGCCGGCGGAGGGCGCGCGGCTCTTTGCCGGCGGCGGCATCGATCTGTCCTCGCTGGTAATGGGCGTGACAGGGCGCGGCTACCGCGATTCGCTGCCGCATCTCCTGCCTTCGGAATGGCGCGCCGGACGCAACGAAACCCATGATCCGAGGCAGGACGTCGAGATGCTTTCAGCCATTCTGATCACCATGCTGTCGCTCCGAGCCAGGGCGCCGCGCTGATTCGTCCGCTTGCGCGGTCATCTCATCTGATGGACATGTTTGGCGGAATGGCTGTCCGCGCTTTTCCGCAGTTGTGCGAAACGCCGGCAAATGTGAATCTCGCCCGCGAACAACAGGCGCGCTGACGCGCCGGGGAGAATGCCGATGACCTATGTGGTCACCGAGAACTGCATCAAGTGCAAGTACATGGACTGCGTCGAGGTCTGTCCCGTGGACTGTTTCTACGAGGGCGAGAACATGCTGGTCATCCATCCGGACGAGTGCATCGATTGCGGCGTCTGCGAGCCGGAATGCCCGGCAGAAGCCATCAAGCCCGACACCGAACCGGGACTGGAAAGCTGGCTGAAGCTCAATACCGAGCATTCCAAGAGCTGGCCGAACATCACAATCAAGCGCGAGCAGCCCGCCGACGCGAAGGATTGGGACGGAAAACCCGGCAAGCTGGAGCATTTCTCGACCAATCCCGGCGAAGGCGACTGACGGCGCAAGTCGGCCCTTGAGGGTCACGCGCCGGCGCGCCATCTTGAACGGATGAGCACTCCCCGCCCCCTCGCCACGATGATCGCACAGGGTGCCGGCCGCGAGCCGGCCGATCTCGTGATTCGTGACGTTCGCCTGCTCGACCTCGTCACCGGCGCGCTGACACCCACCGACATCGCCATCTGCGGTGACCGGATTGTGGGCACCTATGCGTCCTATGACGGCACGACGATCATCGATGGCGGCGGACGGATTGCCGTTCCCGGGTTCATCGATACGCATTTTCATGTGGAATCGTCGCTGCTGACGCCGCTGGAGTATGACCGCACGGTCCTGCCCCATGGCGTGACGACGGCGATCTGGGATCCCCACGAAATTGCCAATGTGCTCGGCACTCAGGGGCTGCTCTACGCGCTCGACTGCGCCTCGGCGGCCATCATGGACCTGAGGGTCATGCTTTCGTCCTGTGTCCCTGCGACGGACCTTGAGACCTCCGGCGCCCAGCTGGAGGCAGAGGATCTGATCCCGCTCCGCCACCACCCCAAAGCGCTGGGTTTGGCCGAGTTCATGAACTTTCCCGGCGTCATCCACGCAGCAGCCGGCCCTCTCGCGAAGCTCGAAGCCTTTGCGGATGCCCATATCGACGGCCATTGCCCCCTGCTCTCGGGCCAGGCTCTCAACGCCTACCTCACTGCACGCATCCGGACTGACCATGAGACAACCGGGCCGGAGGAGGCCATGGAGAAGCTCAGGAAAGGCATGGCCATCCTGATCCGCGAGGGCTCCGTTTCCAAGGACCTGCACGCTCTGGCCGGGCTCATCTCGGCCGATACCTCTCCTTTTCTCGCTTTCTGCACCGACGACCGCAATCCGCTGGACATGGCGGAAGAAGGCCATCTTGATTTCGTCATCCGCACGGCGATCAGGCTGGGTGCACCTGCGCTGCACACCTATCGCGTCGCAACGATCAGCGCTGCGCGGCTCTTCGGCTTGACGGACCGCGGCATGATCGCGCCGGGCTATCGCGCCGACATCGTGCTGCTTGATGGCAGGCTTGAGGATTGCAACGTCGCACAGGTGATTTCGGCCGGGCGGCAAGTTACAGCCGCATTGTTCAACAATCGCAACGATGTCGCACCCGTTGGCCGGGGCAGCATCAATGCCCGTGAGGTGTCTGCCGGCGATTTCCCGGTGCGTCGTTCCGGCTCCGGAACACCAGTGATTGGCGTCCTGCCGGGCAAGATCATCACCGCACATCTGAAACACGATTTGCCGGCTTCCGGCATCGATCTGGCGCATGACATCATCAAGGTTGCGGTTGTCGAGCGGCACGGCCGCAACGGCAACATCGCGGTGGGCGCGGTGAAGGGCTTCGGCCTGAAGCGCGGGGCCATCGCATCCTCCGTCGGCCATGACAGCCACAACATCACCGTCGTCGGCGCGGACGATGCGGACATCGCCGCCGCCGTCAACCGCGTGCGGGCGCTGGAAGGCGGATTTGTGGTGGCCGAGGACGGACGTATTGTGGCGGAACTGGCGCTGCCGGTCGCAGGGCTGATGAGCCTTGCCTCTGCATCCGAGGTCAGAGGCCATCTCCTGAAACTGCGCGCCGCCGCGCGGAGCCTTGGCTGCACACTGGGCGAGCCATTCCTGCAGGTGGCATTCCTGCCGCTCCCCGTCATCCCTCATCTGAAGATCACAGACATGGGGTTGGTCGACGTTGACCGGTTCGCGCTGATCGCCTGACTTTACAGCGCGGCTGCGGCCACCTATCGCCCATGGCCGGAGGCTTCATGGACCGAGATCTCACAGACCGCGTAATCGTGGCACTTGATGCGGCAAGCGTCGCGGAAGCTGAAAGCATCGTTGCCGAGCTTGGCGAGACAGCAACTTTCTACAAGATCGGCATGGAGCTCGCCTATACCGGTGGCATTGCGCTGGGCGAGCGCCTGATGCGCGCCGGCAAGAACGTGTTCTTCGATCTGAAATTGCACGATATCCCGAACACGATCGAGCGCGCCACGCGTCAGATTGCGGCAACGGGGGCCACCTTCATGACTGTGCATGCCTACCCGCAAACGCTCGCCGCTGCCGTTGCAGGCGCGCGCGGGAGCGATCTGGGCATTCTGGGCATCAGTGTGCTCACCTCGATGAACGAGGATGATCTCGCCCGTGCCGGCTATGGCGTCGGCGTGGCTGATCTCGTGCGACGCCGGGCACGACAGGCGCAGGAGGCGGGTGCATCAGGGCTCGTCTGTTCGCCGGTTGAGATCGTGGCCGTGCGTGATGCCGTGGGGCTCTCTCTCAAGCTGGTGACCCCGGGCGTCAGGCCGGCGGGTGCTGCCGCGGGCGACCAGAAACGGGTGATGACGCCGGGCGACGCGATCCGCGCCGGCGCGGACCATCTGGTCGTCGGCAGACCGATCATCGAAGCGACTGACCGCGCGGCAGCAGCCCGCGGTATCCTCAAAGAAATCGCCTCCGCGATCTGAGAAGGCGTCAGCGTCTGATGCTTGCGGTGGCATCCATTTCCAGCCCGCTCACCGTTTGTGCCTCGATGACGAGCTGGCCAAGCTGGGTCTTCACCTGGATGCGCCATGGCATCAGCGCACGCGAGCCGGCGACCGGTGCCAGCCAGACCTGCATATCGCGGTTCTGCTGCATGTAGGTCGTGGCCGGAATCGGCCGGTGACCAGCGATGGGTGCGTAGTTCGCCCGGCAGACCAGAACATGGCCAACATAGCCCCGGCGCGGGTCGTTGATCGGCTTGGTCTCGACATAGCTGAGGTCGATGTCGAAGCGCTGGACGCCGTCGAAAACCGGGATCTTGCGGTTGCAGTTTTCGGGAGACAGCAGATCGCCCTGTGCGCGTGCGGGCATCAAGAGAGCACTCACCGGATCAGCGACGGCGCGCCGGTGATGTTCCAGAACCGGCACACGGTCGGGCTTGGGCTCGAACGGCGGCTCGATGGCGACATCCGCGACATTCCCCGCTGCCATGCCGATGCGGATGGTGCGGCTGATCTGCGAATTGTTGGCCGCGAGCGCATAGCCGTTGGAGACGGGCCGATCACCCTGGAAACTGCCGGAGACCTGGACGGCACCCGCGCCTGACGTCAGCGCGCCGGCAAGGCCCGTGAGCTTCGCGTTCAGCGCAACGCGGTAGGACTGCGCCGAAATCTGGCCGCCGATGGTGGCCGCGCCGATGCTCAGCCCACCGATACTGATCTGGTAGCGGGCTTCGATCGGGCCAGCCTTGGCGATGCCCGGCAGACCCGCGAGAAGCGAAGCCAGAATGATTCGCCGCCTGTTCCAACGCTGATGTTTCATGACGCAGACTCACGCAAAATGGTTCGGATTGCCTTGACCCAGCAGTCATTTGCGACTATTGGGCGCGCTTCCATTTCAACGGCATTGCCATTGGACGGCCGAAGCGGACAGCGCGGCGTAAAATGAGCATGGCGGGGAACCTTTAAATCCGAGTGAACAATTCAGAGGTAGTTAACCATGGCGCGTCGTTGCGAATTGACCGGCAAGGGCGGCCAGGTCGGCCATAAAGTGAGCCACTCGAACCGCAAGACCAAGAAGGTCTTCCGGCCGAACCTCGTCAATGTGACGCTGGCTTCCGAGCAGCTGAAGAAGACACTGAAGCTGCGCATCTCGGCCAATGCGCTTCGCACGGTGGAACATCGCGGTGGCCTCGACGCCTTCCTGATCAAGGCGGATGCTACCGAACTTTGCCGCGATGCGCGCGCGATGAAGAAAGAGCTCCAGAAGGCCGAGACCGCCGCCTGAGGCGCAGGCTTTTCGCTTTTGCAGAGAGATCAACCCGGCCTTGGCGCCGGGTTTTTTATTGGTATTCAGCGGGCAAGCCCCGCTGCCTCAAGCGCCTGGGCAAAAGCCCGGATGCGGGCGGCATTCGCGCCGAAATCATGCCGGCCCATGCGCGAGGCGGAGCGGAGATCGATCTGACTCTCGCCAGCACCTGACTTGATCCGGATCGTCACATCGTCTTCAAACCGGTAAAGGGTTGAACGGCTGATGGCCTCGATGCGCCCTGAGCCCGTTCGGCCACCCGGCGGTGTCGAATCGGTGATGGTCCAGCCAAGCTCCGTCGCCGTGCGCAGCGCGAGATCGAAGGCATCCGCCGCGTCGAGTTCCACAACGATGACGGCGAGATCGCGATAGGCTGCCTGGATTTCCGGGCCGCGCGACGGATCGAACTCAGGCGGCTGGTAACCACCGCGTGCGCCAAGTGCTGCGCGTGAACGCGCGAATGACGGCGGATCATCAATGTTGGTCGTCACATCGTTCAACACCGGCAAGCTGACAGCCTTTGCTGCGAACCATGCCGGACCTGCCAGCACAAGCGCGGAGAGTGCCGCCGCGCGAAGCGCAACACCTGCTCCCGGTGCGCCGCTCCGCCAGATCGATGCGAGCGCGCCGCCGCATGCAATCAGGGCAAGAGCCGCGAGCACGATGCCCGTGCCCAGAAGCGCCAGCGCATTGCTGGCTGGAACGCCGCCAAAGCGGGCGGCAACAATGGAGAGAACAGCCGCGCCGGCCGCGCCAAGCGCCGCAAAGCGCGCAATCGGCGCAAGAACGGGCATGGGTTCGGTGGGACGGCGGCGCATGGTGGAGAGCCTTATGCCGCCAGCAGAACCTAACGGCAAATGGCGCGCAAGGCCCGCCATTCCGTATCGCTGAGCAGCGATCGCGCGGTGCCTGGTGGCGACAGCTTCTCGATCTCCGCCACGCGGTCCTCGGTCACCGGATGCGACATCAGGATCTCGAGGCTGCGTTCACCGGGGAAGCTGGCCACCCGGCGCAGGAAGCGCCCGAGCGCGCGCGGATCACCGCCGGCCTTCGTGATCAGTTCGACACCGAAACGATCCGCCTGTCGCTCCGCATCGCGCGAGTATCGCGAGGTCAGCAGCGTGCGGGACGCAATCACCAGCGCGCCCGCACCGGTGAAGTCACCCAGCAGCGTGCCGACGAGAAACGATACGCCACCCGCATGGATCATGGCGCGCATACTGTCGCGATGGGCAACATGGCCGAGTTCATGGGCAAGCACGGCCGCCACCTCGTCAGCGCTCTCCGCCTTCTCGATGAAGGCCGACAGCAGCACGATACGCCCGCCGGGCAGCGCGAAGGCATTCTGTATCGGTGAATCGACGACTTTCACGGTCAGCTCGCCAGGCCATGTTGCGTGCGTGGAGAGCTTCTCCATCAGCTTGCGCAGGCTGGCGGCACCCTCGCCTTTGCCATCCGCCTGGCAGACGCGCGGCTTGTCGCCCGCAAGGCTCTGGACGATCTGGTCTTCCACCGCGCCGCCCAGCCGCGCCTCGAGGCTCCAGGGCACCAGCGGAGTCAATCGGTCGGCGAGATAGGGCAGGCCGTAGACGACGAGCACTGCCAGCGAGACGATGGCCGCAGCCGACCAGCCGATGACCTTGCGCAAGGTGCGGGCGCGCTCCCTTGCCGTGCCACCGAGCGCCGGACAGGCTGTCTTCATCGCTTCCGCGAAGGCGGCGTCGGACACTTCCAGCACCTCGCCGGTGCGCGCGCCGCTCCGCTCGCGGTGGAACAGCACAGGAGGCGCGCTGTCCTGCGGCATGCGGACAGATTCCAGCTCCCATTTGAAGATGGGTCCGCCATCAATGGAGAGTGTCAGCCCAAGCTGCGTCAGCTCGACCTCCGCGCGGCGCGGCTCCGGTTTCAGGCCATCGTAGTAGGTTGCAACGGTGCGCATCATACCCCGCCAAAGTCGAGCGCATCGGCGAAGCCCTCGCCCGTCGCGGTTTCGTCCGCCACATGGCGGGCGAGCGTGTCTTTAACGATGTCAAAACCGTGGATCGTGGTCGTTTCGCAGGTGTGGACCCACAGGGGTTTTGTGATCATCACTTCCTTGAGCACCGTCCCGAGGATGAACATGCCAAGATAGGCAACAATGCCCACCGCGATCACGCCGGTCCCTGGTGTCCCGGCCATTCCAGCGCTCCAGACTCCACCACCGAAGGCGAGCCACATCAGCAAAGGCATCAGCACGACGAGGAGAAGCATGCTGAAGCCATAGGTGATGATCCGCCAGTAATAGACCTTCGTTCGGAAACCAGATGTGAAGCTGACGGGGCCAAAATGCGTCGCTGCCGCGAAACTGCGGATTTCGGCAGAGCGGTACCACGGCCAGAGGATGACCGGCAGAGTGAACCCGAGAAAGATACCGACAGCAGCTGCCGGTGGAGCGCCAATGCTGGCGACGATCGCGAAGGTGAACATGACAAGCGCCACGCCGAGGATTATCCACCAGCGCCACACCTGCGGCGAAGACTTCGGCTCGAAGCGACCCTCAAGGCTGCCGAAACGCGTGTTCTCGATCCGGTAGCGTTCCAGCGACCGGCGCAGATGCGGCAGGCTGAAACCACCGGTGAGGATCAGGATCAGCAGCAGGCCGACAGATTTCAGCGCATAGGTGCGGGCGGAGCCGAGTTGATCGAAACGAATGCCGCGCCACGCCGTCCGCGTCAGGCGATAGCGCCGCGAGCGATAGGCCCCGTACTGCACCAGCACGACGAAGATCAGGCCGGCGACAACCGTCACCACGCCGCCAATGATATCCCCACCGATCAGCGCGGCGATGGTGCCGGCAAAGTAGAGCGGCAGGATGATCGCCAGCGCAAACAGGAATCCGATGAAAAGCTCGCGCGCCGTGCCCCGATATTCGAAGCCTGTGCCGTCCACCTCTGTCCTCCGCCAGTACCAGCGGCGCAGGTTGGTCCGATACCAGAAGCGGTAGATGCCAAGCGTAACGACTGTGAGGGCCGTTCCCTTGAGCGCGAAACCAAACAGATCGTTGGGTGAATTGTTGAACGAAAGCAGCGGCCGGGCGCTGCCGACAGGTTCGTCCTGCGCAGTGGCGGTGCGTCCAATGGCGAAGCCTGTCATGCTTTCCTCGGCAATAGACATTCAGAAAACACACGAAATCTGCACCGGGCAAATTCTGCAACTGGATTGCAACGCCGTCACCGGTCGATCGCCGCGAGCGTCACCATGAAGCGGCTGCCTTTTCCCAGTTCGCTGTCGATTTCAAACCGGCCGCGATGGCGCGCGACGATGTGCTTGACGATGGCGAGCCCCAGCCCGGTGCCGCCCGCCTCACGCGAGGCGACGGCATCGACGCGGTAGAAGCGCTCTGTCAGGCGCGGCAGATGCTCGGGCGCAACGCCATGACCATGGTCGCGCACCGTCACTTTATAGTGACCGACGGGCTCTGTCCTGAGCGCGAGATCGATGCGCTTGCCCGCTGCGCCGTACTTGATGGCGTTCTCGATCAGGTTCTCGAAGACACGCAGCAGTTCGTCGCGGTCACCCGCAACCAGTGCTTTCTCGTCCGCAATATCGATGGCGAACTCCAGCCCGCGCTCGACCGCCAGCGGCCGCAAGGCGTCGACAATCTGCCGGACAACTCCAGAAAGCTCGACAGTTTCGTTTGGCTGGATATGGGCATTCAGCTCGATCCGGGACAGCGAGAGCAAGTCGTCCACAAGCCGCGCCATGCGCTTTCCCTGATCCTCCATGATGCCAAGGAAGCGCTCGCGCGCGGCCTCATCGTTGCGCGCAGGACCGCGAATGGTTTCAATGAAGCCAAGCAGCGAGGCAAGTGGTGTGCGCAGCTCGTGGCTGGCGTTGGCCACGAAATCGACGCGCATGCGCTCCAGTCGCCTGCCTGCGGTCAGGTCGTCGAACACGACGAGCACGTCCTGCAAGCCGATACGGGCCGCATGAACCTGCACGGCGCGCTCGACAGGTACGCGCTCGATCACTTCGAGTCCGCGTCCCGACCCGTCGGCGCGTGTCTCGGCGATTGCGGCAAGCACTGCAGGGTCGCGAATGGCGAAGCTGATCGGAAATCCCTCACGAATAAGGGGAAAAAGCGAAACTGCGCGCTGGTTGGCCGCGGCTACGCGGGACTCGCCGTCAAGAAGCACGGCAGCATGCGGGTAGGCGGAAATGAAATCAGCGGTCGGCTTCGTCGGCATGGCTGGTCTTCCGCACTGCGGCGGAAGGCGGGAGCTCCGCCTGCGCCATGGTCGAGTTGGCCACCTTTGGATGCGCGATGTCTGAACGAAGCTTGGCCCAACGGTGCCAAAATTCTCGACCCGCCAAAAGTGACAATGCGATGACAAACGGCACAATGTAGTAGATTAGCCGAAATACCAGCAACGATCCGAGCAATTGCTCCGTCGGAATGCCTGGCAGCGCGAGAATGATCGTCGCTTCAAACACGCCGATGCCGCCTGGAGCATGGCTTGCGATACCCAGAATGCAGGCAAAGACATAAGCCGCGATAAAGGCACCATAGGAAATTCCATATCCCTGAGGCAGCAGGATATAGAGCGCTGCACCGGCGGCGCAGACGTCGAGCGCGCCAAGCGTGACCTGGGCGAGGCTGACCTTGAGTCCCGGCAGCGACAGCGTCCAGCCCTGGAACGAGAGACTGCGCGGTCGCACCGCGACCCAGCTGAGGTAGGCCACGACACCGCTGAGGATAGCGCCGCCCAGCGCTGCATTAAGCGCGACCGGCAGTCGGCTCAGGCGCGCGATATCTTCCGGGCGGGTCACAAGAAAAAAGCCAAGCACCACTGCCATGCCGAGCCAGAAGGTCACACCGGCGATCAACGTGAGGCTGGCGATGGCGCGTGCGCTGATCCCGATGCTCGAATAGATCCAGTATCTGACCGTGCCGGCCGTGATCAGCGGGAAGCCAAGGGTGAAGCTGACCGCGTAGCTGGTGAAGGATCCGAGCGCCGTGATGCGATAGCGCGGCTTCAGACCGAGCTGGCGAAAACCCAGGGCGTCATATCCGGTCAGCAACACATAGCTCAGCGCCGTAAAAAGGAGGGCCAGCAGGATCTGCCGTTGGCTTGCCGCCGCAAGTGCCGCCCTGATCTCGGCGGCATCGAGCTCGCGCACAATGATCGTCAGCACCACCACCGATACGGCGAAGAGGCCAAGGCTCGCGATCGTTCCGATGATCTTGAAGTTGCGGCGGCCGGGCGCTGGAAGGGGCGATGGCTCCAAGGACGGGGGCTCCGGCTTCCGGCAAAATCGCCAACCACTGCTGAGGTGGCATTTAAGGGTGCGGTTCGCCGCACGCAAGCATCGGCCGGTGCATCACATGGATGGCTGGCGTTCCAGCATGGCGTCGAGCAGCCCCCAGAATGCGCCATCGTCGTGATAACCCGTGATCCGCGCCGCCTCTTCGCCGTTCCGCATCAGCACGAAGGTGGGCGTGAAGCGAACAGGTTCGGCGAGCTTCAGTACATCAACGCGATCAAGATCGAGGTCGATCCGCGATAGCGGCGCGCGGCGGCCTGTCTCCGTTTTCGGGTAGATTGGCCCCACTTCAGCGTGCCAACGCCGGCACCAGGGGCAGCCACGTCGCTCGAACATCAACAGGCTCAGGCCACTTGCTGTTGCCATCGCTGGCGTGAGCCATCCGAAGGCAGAAACCAGACAGAAGAGCCGGCGGGTGAGAGGCTGCTGCGACATCACCAAAGTTTAACGTCAGCGCCCGCAATGCGCCAATAGGGCGCGTGACTTTCGCCGTTAAAGCGCATGACAGACACGCATTGGACGCGCATGATCAGTGAAATACCATGAACTGATCG
>JBOFUS010000180.1:0-12510 GCA_051652685.1 Beijerinckiaceae bacterium | reverse complement strand
TGAGCTACTATCCGCTATCGCTTTGGAGCTGGCAGGACACGCTGAAGGCTGTCTTCCTTGATCGCGTGAACATCGTGTCGGAATACGACACGGTGGTGCGCAGCCCGAACTTCGAGTTCCGGCTGCCCTCCGTCGTCTGCCTCAAGACCTATGTGAAGCCCTCGCGCTTCCCGGCCTTCACGCGCTTCAACGTCTTCCTGCGGGATCGTTTCAGCTGCCAGTATTGCGGCTCGCGCGACGAACTGACCTTCGATCACGTGGTGCCGCGCTCCAAGGGCGGGTTGACCTCATGGGACAACGTGGTCGCCGCCTGCTCCTGCTGCAACCTGACCAAGGGCGACAAGATGCCGGCCATCGCCAAGATGTTCCCGATGCAGAAGCCCTATCAACCGTCGGTCAACGACCTCCACCGCAACGGCCGGCTGTTCCCGCCGAACTACCTGCACGACAGCTGGATGGACTATCTGTATTGGGATACCGAGCTGGAGCCGTGAGAGGGCTTCTTTTTGTCATTCCGGGGCCATGCAGCGCAGCGGAATGGAACCCGGAATTCAGCGGATAGGTGTTCGCCGCAGGCGAACTCAAAAGATCAGGACGCCTTTGGCGGGCACTTTGCGCTGGATTCCGGGCTCGTCTCCGCTTCGCTTCGCGCCCCGGAATGACAGGAAAACCCATATGCGATAGTCCCGCCCGCAAGGAGGAGGGATAGGGTGGGCACTACACCGGCCTCCGGGCTGTTGTTGCCCGCCAAGTGATTTGGGTACAAGCTCCATATTGTCTTACGTTGTAAGCAGGTTCGTCATGTCAGGAAGGCGCATCAACATTGGCCTCGATAACATTCACCATGCGCATCGACGCTCATCTCAAGCAGCAGCTTGACGAGATCGAGCGCGTTGAAAAGCGCTCCTCGGCAAGCGTGCTTCAGCGCGCGGCAGAGGAGTATGTGCAGCGTCACAACGCCTTTAACGATAGGGTCGAGCGTCTGGAGGCCGAAGCGGACCGGGGGGCATTCGTCTCCGAAGAGGCGATGACAAGGTGGTTCGCCTCGCTTGGCGCGGACCCGGAAGCCCAGTCCCCCCAGCCGGACCTGCATTTCAAGCCTGACTGACCGCGTGAGGATCGTTTTGCTGCCGCGGTTTGCCGCGTCGCTGGGCTTCGGCCTTCATCTCAATTACAGACCGTAAAATGAGCAGTCGTCATGAGCCAAGTAATATTCTTGCACGGCCCTTTAAGCTGCGGGAAGTCAACCATCGCAAGGGCACTTCAAGCAAAGATTGAAAAACCCTTCTGGCATATTTCCATTGATCATCTTCGAGATTCGGGAGTGTTGCCGTCGGCAAGATTCAAGTCAGGCGAATTTGACTGGAAGACCGCCAAGGCATCATTCTTCAACGGTTTGCTACTTCGCTGGCCGCCTACGCCAATGCCGGAAACCATCTGATCCTCGAACACATTCTGGACAAGGATCAATGATTAGTTGAATTGCATGAACTCTTATCTGGGCATGACGTGTATTTTGTCGGGATACATTGTCGATTGGATGTCTTGATCACCCGAGAGGCTACGCGTGGTGATCGTCCCATAGGAAGTGCCCAAGCGGACTTCCAAACTGTGCATATTGGAAAGGCATATGACATTGAAGTCCGATCCGAAGACGAGCTGGACTATAATGTTGATAAAATATTGAATGGGTGGAGGAATAATTTACGCACATCAAGTTTTGCCTGATCGATAGAGATTGCGTATATTAAACTGCGATAATTTTTTAAATAAAACGCTGAATGGTTATAAAAAAATACCGTACTATATTCATCAATATTGATTGTCATATTTTTTAGAAATCGACAGTGGTTTATCGAATTTTCGCTTCTCACACTATAACTTATTCTTGGTCGAAATCAGTCTGCAATTGCACCACGGTTTGATGCAGTTCAGGCAAATTTGCGTGGATTGATCGCCAAAGAATCTCAAGATCAATCCTGAAATAGCCATGCGCCAAGGCGTTGCGCATTTCATAGGCCGCGCTGAGCGGCAATTCCGGATGCGCAGAAGCAAACTCCGGAAAATGCCGTTCGATGTTGCGACACGCTTCTCCGATCACTTCAAAATTGCGGATGATCGCATCCTGAACCATTTCATCCTGAAGAAAGGCCACCTCATCGATCTCGTCGGTGTAGCGATTGATGCGAGAAATCGCTGTGACGATGTGATGAAGATAGTCCTGCAGACGTTGCGGATTGCAACTCAAACTTCTCGGGCCTCAAAGAGAACCACACCACGCACGGTCTCGGGCAGCGCATTCGGCGTCAGCACGTCCACCGGCACGCCAAGAAGGCGACGCAACTCGTGTCGCATGGCCCCGATGTCGAACAGCGTCATCTCCGGTGTAGGATCGACGACGATATCGAGATCGCTGCCCTCCATGTCAGCCCCATGAAGCACAGAACCGAAGACGCGTGCGTTGCCCGCGCGATGGGCGGCGACGATACGGCGGATCGCCGGTCGATTGGCGTCAAGGGCAAGAGATGGCTTCATTGCCAGTTGCATAGCAGAAACGAGCGTGGAATTCGAGCAGGGTTCCTCACCGCCCCAACACCCGCATAGCCCCCTCGATCCCCTCCAGCGTCAGCGGAAACATCCGGTCCTCCACCAGCCCACGCATCATGCCCACTGAATGCGTATACCCCCAATGCGCCCTGGGCACGGGGTTGAGCCAGGCCACCTTGCTGAAATGCCCCGTCAGCCGGCGCATCCAGGCCTCGCCCGGCTGCTCGTTCCAGTGCTCGACGGAGCCGCCCGGATGGCTGATCTCGTAGGGGCTCATCGACGCGTCGCCGACGAAGATCAGGCGGTAGTCGCTGCCATAGGTGCGGATGATCTCGTCCACGCCGGTCATCTCCTGCCGGCGGCGGTTTTCGGTCCAGACGCGTTCGTAGACGCAGTTGTGGAAGTAGAAATGCGCCATGTGGCGGAATTCTGCGCGGGCGGCGGAGAAGAGCTCTTCCGCCAGCTCGATATGCCAGTCCATGGAGCCACCGACATCGAGGAAGAGCAGCACCTTCACGGCGTTGCGGCGCTCGGGCCGCAGCTGCACATCGAGCCAGCCGCGATCAGCGGTGGAGCGGATCGTGCCGTCGAGATCGAGTTCCTCCGCCGCGCCCGTGCGTGCGAAGCGGCGCAGGCGGCGGAGCGCCACCTTGATGTTGCGCACGCCAAGCTCCACCGTGTCGTCGAAATCCCTGAACTCGCGCTTGTCCCACACTTTCACCGCGCGGAAGTTGCGGTTGCCGTCCTGCCCGATGCGGACGCCCTCGGGGTTGTAGCCATACGCACCGTAGGGGGAGGTGCCGGCGGTGCCGATCCACTTCGAGCCGCCCTGATGCCGGCCCTTCTGCTCGGCGAGCCGCTGCTTCAGCGTTTCCCACAGCTTCTCCCAGCCCATGGCCTCGATCTCGGCTTTCTCGGCATCGGTCAGGTGTTTCTCGGCGAGCTTGCGCAGCCATTCCTCCGGCAGCGCGGCGGCTTCGAGCCCGTCCAGCGTTCCGCCTTCCAGCCCCTTGAACACGGTGGCGAAGACGCGGTCGAAACGGTCGATGTGGCGCTCGTCCTTCACCAGAGCGGCGCGGGCAAGGTAATAGAACTGCGTGACGCTGCCCTCCGCCAGATCACGGCGCATGGCCTCGACCAGCGTCAGGTATTCCCGGAGCGTGACGGGGATCTTTGCCTCGCGCAGGCCGGTGAAGAAGGGCAAGAGCATAGGTTATGATGTGGCTGAGCCGGACGTGGCGGGCAAGCGCGCTCTGCAAATTTCGTCTGTCTGGAGCGATCACACCCCCTGCCAAAATCAGTCACAGTTCCCAGATAGGGGTCTGTGACCGCCCGCCGGATGCGGACGGCCAGGAGGATACGAGATCCATGTCACCCGAAGAGAAGAATGTCATCGCCGGCATCTTTGATCGCCTCAAGGGCGCGTCGACCCAGCCGCGCGACGCCGATGCCGAGCGCTTCATCGCCGAGCGCATCCAGCAGCAGCCCTACGCGCCCTACGTTCTGGCGCAGTCGGTTTATGCCCAGGAGCAGGCCCTCAACGCAATGCAGCAGCAGATGCAGCAGATGCAGGCGCATATCCAGCAGCTTGAGGCCTATGCCCAGCAAGCGCAGCAGCAGCCACAGGGCGGCGGCGGCTTCCTCGGTGGCCTCTTCGGCGGTGGCCGTCAGGCCGCGCCACCCCCGCCCCCGATGATGGGTCGCGGCCCTATGGGTGGCATGGGCCAGCAAGGCATGCACCAGCAAGGTATGCACCCGCAGCAGGGTATGCCTATGGGCGGTCAGCAGGGTGGTCCATGGGGTGGCCAGCAGGCGGCCGGCCCCTGGGGCGGTCAACAGCAGCCGCAGCGCGGCGGCGGTATGGGCTTCCTCGGCACGGCGGCCATGACGGCAGCAGGTGTCGCGGGCGGCATGCTGGCGGCGAACGCCATCGGCAACATGTTCTCCGGCGGCGGCGCTGGCCAGGCGCAGGCGGCAACGGGTTCGGGCTTCTCGCCCACACCTCCTGCAGCCGAAACACCGCAGCAGCCTGCCTCCTATGAGGAGCCGGGCTCGAACCATCAGCAGGCAGAGCCGGCGTCCTATGACGATGGTTCCGACTATGGTGGCGGCGGCGGTGACGACTGGGCCTGAGTTCTCAGCCGGCCGGGTTGACCCGCCGCAAGGTGAGGTTGATCCGGCCGCCGTTGGGCAACAGGGGCGAGGTGCCGGGGTAGATCCGGTCAACCCCGTGAAAACAGAGCCGCGATGCGCCGCCAATGATCAGCGCGTCGCCGCTCATCAGCCTTAGTGAGCGCGTCGGATCGGTGCGTTTGAGCCCGCCATAGCGAAACAGGCAGGCGTCGCCAAGTGAGACCGACAGCACCGGAGCGTCGAAGGACTGTTCGTCGCGGTCCTGATGCAGTCCCATCTTTGCTGTGGTGTCATACCAGTTCATGAGGCAGGCCTCAGGCAGGGCGGGAAACCCGCCAAGCTCCGACCAAAGGGCGAGAAGCGTTGCAGGCATCGCGGGCCATGGTTCGCGGGTTGCCGGATGCGTCGGCTGATAACGGTAGCCGGCAATATCCGAGACCCAGCCCAACGGCCCGCAGTTGGTCATGCGGACGCTGAAGGGCTTGCCGGTCTTCGGCATCAGGGGAACGAACAGCGGCGCAGCCCGCACCACCGCGCGGACATCTTCCAGCAGCGCCGCCTGCGCGGCCGGGTCGAGGTGGCCACGATACAGGATCAGTCCGGGGGCAAGTTCCTCCGGGCCTTCGGCAAAAAGGCTCACGCCAGCTCGGCGTGGGAGGCGATGGTCGAGTCAGCGTTGAGCCGGTAGACGATGGGCACGCCGGTCGCGAGTTCGCGGGCGATGATTGCGTCCGGAGTCAGGCCCTCCATCGCCATGATGAGCGCACGCAACGAGTTGCCATGGGCGGCGACCAGCGTCCGCTTGCCCGACAGAACCGCCGGCAGGATGACGTGGATGTAGTAGGGCAGCACGCGGGCGGCCGTGTCCTTCAGGCTTTCGCCGCCGGGCGGTGGCACATCATAGGAGCGCCGCCAGACATGGACCTGCTCCTCGCCCCACTTGGCGCGGGCGTCGTCCTTGTTCAGGCCGGAAAGCTCGCCGTAATCGCGCTCGTTCAGCGCCACATCGCGGTGGGTCAGCAGGTTCGGTTGGCCAAGCTCGTCGAGGATCAGCTTGCAGGTGTCCTGCGCGCGCACGAGATCAGACGTGAAGGCGACGTCGAAAGCGATGCCGTCAGCCTTCAGCTTGCGTCCGGCGGTCTTCGCCTCCTCGATACCGAGCACGGTCAGCGCCGGGTCCTTCCAGCCGGTGAAGAGGTTCTTCAGGTTCCACTCGCTCTGGCCATGGCGGCAGAGCACAAGAAGATGGCTCATGACGGGTCTCCGGAAGCTTCGCGATCAGCGTATTGCCGCGCTGCCGTCGCTATGCGTTCGAAGCTCCGGTAGGTCAACCAGACCATCAGGACGAAGAGCCCCGCGCCGAAGCCCAGAACGTTGAGCAAAGTGCGGTCGATCCCCAGCCACTTCAGCATCACAAGAATCAGGAACAGCACGACCGCCAGGATCGCGATACCGCGCCGGGCACCTGGCCGCGGATCGTGCCGCGTCTCGCTCATTCGGCAAGCCCCAGCACGTCCATCATGCTGAAATAGCCGGGCTTGCGGCCATGCGCCCAGAGCGCCGCCTTCACCGCACCATGGGCGAAGTTGTCGCGGCTCTCGGCAATGTGGGTAAGCACGATTCGCTCGCCGGCACCGGCCAGGATCACGCTGTGTTCGCCCGCCACCGTACCGCCGCGCAACGAGGCGAAGCCGATGTCGCCGGCCTTTCGCGCGCCGTGATGGCCGTCGCGGGCCTTGTCCATGTGGTCCTTCAGCGAAATGCCGCGCCCTTCGGCTGCGGCCTCGCCCAGCAGGAGGGCTGTGCCCGATGGTGCATCGACCTTCATGCGGTGGTGCATCTCCACGATCTCGATGTCGTAGTCCGGCCCCAGTGCCGCCGCTGCCCGCTTTACCAGCGTTGCCAGTACATTCACGCCAAGCCCCATGTTACCGGACTGGACAACGACGCAATGGCGGGAGGCGGCGCGCAACCGCGCAAAATCGGCATCTGCAAGGCCGGTGGTTCCAATCACATGCGCGATGCGCGCCTGTGCTGCGAGCTCCGAGAAATGGACGGTGGCGGCCGGTGTCGTGAAGTCCAGCACGCCGTCGGCCGCCGCAAAGGCGCTCAACGGGTCATCCGTCACGGCAACGCCCAGCGGCCCCACGCCGGCGACGCTTCCGGCATCCTGTCCCAGCACCGATGATCCTTCACGTTCGATAGCACCCGCAAGCGCAAATCCCGGTGCAGCATGGACGGCACGCACCAGCGCCTGCCCCATGCGCCCGGCCGCACCCACCACCACCAGCCGCATGTTGGTCATGAAAACGCTCCATCCCGGTTCATCGCTCGCCGTAGCGGGCTTTGACGGTCAACGCCATATTGGCTAACGTGTTAGCCCATCAGGATTGCATGGTGCCTCAGTTCAACATCCACGAAGCAAAGACCAAACTCTCTAAGCTCGTCGCCATGGCGCAACGTGGCGAAGAAGTTATCATCGCGCGCGACGGGGAGCCATGTGCGGTGCTGTCGCCTTTGCCGCACCCAAAGCCTAAACCGCGCGTGTTCGGGCAGCTTACCGGTCTCATGAATCGCGCGGAAATCGACGCGCTTTTTAGCCCCGAGGCCGACGCCGAAGTGATGGCACAATTTGACCCAGACCTCTTCAGGTAGGGCAGATTGCTTCTCGACACGCACATCCTGATCTGGCTCGCGATGGATGAAACGCGGCTCTCGAAAGAGCTCAAAGAGCGTATCGCAGTGGAAATTACCGTGTCGATCAGTGTGATCGCGCGTTGGGAGGTTGGGATAAAGGCGAAGAATGGTCGTTTTCCGTTTATTGACGCCTACGACGAAACGGTATCCCGATATGGGTTTAATGTGCTCCCCATCACGGATAGGAACGTTCGGGTTGCTGCCGATCTACCACTCTTTCACCGCGATCCCTTCGACCGCATGCTGGTGGCCCAGGCGATTTGTGAGAACCTCACGCTCGTCACCGCCGATGCGGTGCTGGCGCAATACCCATGCCGGATACTCCTTTGCGGTAGTTGATTTCATCTTTCGCCTAGCTGCTTCACCATCCCCACGCGCCTTGCCGGGTCCATGCCCTGCCGTATTTCCTCTGCCAGCAATCCATCCAGCGGTGGCACTGGCGGCTCCATCACCTGAAATCCAAGTTTCTCGTAGAATGGCCGGTTGAAGGGCGCGTGGCGGTCCGTTGTCAGAACAGCCCTTTGGAGCTTTCGCCTTACCCCTTCCTCGATGATCGCAGCCATGAGGCGACGACCGATCCCCTGGCGATGGTGGCTTCGAAGCACATCCAGCTCCGCCACGTAGAGATCATCGGTGATGACCACGGCCGCCACGAAGCCGACGATCCCCGCCGGGGGGACTTCCACGACAAGGCAAAGTTCCTCGGAAATGACCGCAGCAAAGATACCAATGGACATTGGTCGGGGCTCGCCCGCTGGAAACGCGCCCGCTTCCACAAGTGCTGGTGTAGCGTCGATCTCGATCTGCTGCAGTGTCTCGATTTCGGAATGGCGCGCGAGCCTGATATTTAACTCAAGCATCAGTCCATCGCCACCCGCCGCACCGGCACCAGCGCCGGCTCCGCCTGTACCAGCGCACGAACGGCCTTCTTCACCATGGCCGGGCGGAACACCTGCTTGGTGGCCTCCACCACATGCACGCCGGCGAAAGGCAGTCCCAGCGTGCGGCCAATACGGTCCCAGGTTTTGGCGGTGCGCAGCAGCACGCGGCGCTTCAGCGGCGGCACGTAGAGCGCCTCACCCCAGAACACAGGTGTGAAGAGCGACTGCCGCAAGAGCTCGGTGATCTGGCCGCGGCTGAAGGGCTGGCCGTGGCCGAAGGGCGTGGCATCCATGCGCGCCCAGAGCCCGGCGCGGTTGGGCGCGATGACGATCAGCCGTCCGCCGGGCGACAGCACGCGCCACAGCTCGGTCATGAGTGCCGCCGGCTGATGCGCCATCTCAAGCGCATGGGCAAGGATAATACGGTCAACGGAGCCGTCACGCAGCGGCAGCTGGTCGGCGTCCACCAGTGCCGAAGCGGAGAGCCCGGTCGAAGGCCAGTTCACCACGCCTTGTGCGGCGGGCATGAAAGCAAAACTGCGCAGCGCTTCGTCACGGTAGGGGCCGAGATAGGGCGTCGCGTAGCCAAGCCCCAGCATCACGTAGCCCGATCCGCTCCCCCAGCGGTTGCGGATTGCAGTCAGCAGCAGATCACGGGTGACCTGGCCCATGGGACTTGCATAAAAACTCCTGAGATCGACGATGTCGATGGACATGGGGCTCCCGGCCGGGCGAATACGCCCGTGGGTTCACTAGCATGGCTTTAAGGCGAGGCGAACGAGCATGACGATGCGCGCGATAATCCACCAGCGGCTCAGCCGCAGCGACAACTTCACAGTGCTGATCCACGATCCGGTCACCGGGGCCACGGCAGCCATCGACGCGCCGGATGAGGCATCGGTACTTGCTGCTCTGGATGAGACCGGCTGGAAGCTGACCGATATTCTCGTCACCCACGAGCATTTCGACCATGTCGAGGGGATTCCCGGCCTTAAGCAACGCTTTGGCTGTCGCGTTGTTGCGCCCGCCAAAGCGTCACAGGTCCCGCTTGTGGATGTCACGGTCGGAGAGGGGGACCGGGTCCATGTGGGCGGGCTGGTCGCCGAGGTCTTGGAGACCCCCGGTCACTGTCCCGATCATGTGTCCTACTGGTTTGCGGGCGAAAAGATTGTTTTTGCCGGTGACACGCTGTTTGCGCTCGGTTGCGGGCGCATTCTTGGCTCCACGGCCAAATTGTTCTGGGCCTCGCTGCAACGGCTGGCGGCGCTTCCTGATTCGACGGAGGTGTATTGCGGTCACGAGTACACGCTGTCCAACGCGCGCTTCGCGCTGACGGTTGATCCGGCGAACATTGTACTGCGCACGCGTGCGCTGGAGATCGAGAACAAGCGTGCGCAAGGAAAGGTCACTTTGCCGACGACCATCGGGCTTGAGAAGGCGACGAACCCCTATCTTCGCGCTGCCGATCCGGGCGTTCAGGCGGCGGTTGGCATGGCGGGAGCTGAGCCGGGGGCTGTCTTCGCAGAACTGCGCGAACGCAAAAACCGCTTCTGACAACGGCGGTCATTCACGCCCGAAATCGGGTGGATGAAGAGTTTGAATTGGCCGATCGCCGACAAGCGGTGCTGACTTCGCGGGCAATGGAGAAAGCCGCCATGACCGATCCCTCTGCTGCCCGCCGCGTGACCTATCGCAAGCTGCACGAGAAGGGCTGTTTCGTGCAGCCCAACCCCTGGGATGCAGGTACGGCCCGCTGGCTGAGGGCAAAGGGTTTTCCAGCGCTCGCCACCACCAGCGCGGGCTATGCGTGGTCGCGCGGCCGGCCGGACCAGCGCGTGCCTGCCGACATGATGCTGGCCTACATCGCCGACATGGTGGCGGCGGTTCCCGATCTGCCGGTGAATGCCGATTTCGAGAATGGCTACGGCGAGGATGCCGACAGCCTGGCACGCCATGTGACGGCCTGTGTCGAGACGGGTGTTGCCGGGCTTTCCATCGAGGACGCAACCGGACGCGCCGATCAGCCGCTCCATGATCTCGACATCGCGGTCGAGAGGCTCAAGATCGCCCGCCGCGCGATCGATGCCACAGGCGCTGATGTGCTGCTGACCGCGCGGGCAGAGGCGTTTCTGACCGGGCATCCGACGCCGCTGGCGGAATCCGTACGGCGCTTCCGGGCCTTCGCGTCGGCTGGCGCAGATGTGCTCTACGCGCCAGGGCCGCGCCGGCCTGAGGATATCGCAGCACTGATCGCGGCTTCGGAAGGCTTGCCTGTCAACATCATTGTGTTTGCCGATGTTGGCCTCTCCGTTGCCGACATCGCGGCGCTCGGTGCCCGCCGAATCTCCATCGGCTCGGCGCTGGCGAAAGCTGCCTTCACCGCCTTCAACAACGCGGCGGAGCGGATCGCGCGTGATGGCCTTTTCGATGGTTTTACGGGCAACATGGGCAGCGCCGCGATCAACGATTTCTTCGCCGACGATATGGCGCAATGGCCGGCCGGTAAGGCGAGCGCATGAACGGTGGTCTTGCAGGCTGGCGACCGCCGCCGTTTCCCGAGCGCCGTGTTCTGGAGGGCCATTGGTGCCGGCTCGAGCCACTCAATGTCGCCCGCCACGGCGCGGATCTGTGGCGCTGCATGGCTGGGCACGATGACGTCTGGACCTGGCTTTTCGATGCGCCGCCGGTGGAGGAGGCTGCCTACCGCGAACTGCTCGCCAGGATGACGGCGCGGACGGACATTGTGCCGTTGGCATTGGTCGACAAGACGGATGGCGTGGCGAAAGGGCACTTTTGGATCATGGAAATCCGCCCTGCGCACGGTGTCTTCGAGGTCGGCTCCATCACATGGTCGCCCGCCCTGCAGCGCACCCCGGCGGCAACCGAAGCGATACGCATGGTGGGCGACGAAGGTTTTGCGCTCGGCTACCGGCGCTACGAGTGGAAATGCAACGACCGGAACAAACCATCAAAACGCGCGGCTCTGCGTTTCGGGTTCACGGCGGAGGGGCTTTTTCGCCAGCACATGGTGATCAAGGGCGAAAGCCGCGACACGGCCTGGTTCTCGATCCTCGACCACGAGTGGCCGGCGCGGCGTACGCGCATGGACGCGTGGCTTGATCCGTCCAACTTCGACGGCGAGGGAAGACAGCGGCGCGCGCTTTCGGCAATACCGCTGTGAGATGAACTATTCCGCCGCGTGGAGGCGTGCTGGCTCGGCGGGCGTGGCTGCGCCACGCGCGACGATCTCGCCATGCATCTGTTTGATCAGGGTCGAAGCGGTCTTCTCGAAGAGGAACGGCAGGAGTGCGTGGGTAAAGGCGCAGAAGCCGGCCGCAAACAGCCGGCCTGCGTAGCTCATCGCATGGCCGAGGTGCTCGAAGTAGCTCTCGCCAAGCGCATCGGGATGGGCGTGGAACAGGTTCCTGAACCGGGTCAGCATAGTTATCTCCTCTGTTCCGGGATCATCGCTGCATCTGGCTGAAATATCATCACTCTTGATTTGCCATTTTTAATGCATGAGGCAATGGTATCCCGGCAATTGTTAATACTCCGGGAAAATATCCCATGCTTGATCCTATCGACAAGCGCCTGCTTGCCGCACTCCAGCGCGATTCGAGCCAGAGCCTTGATGTCCTGGCCGACGAGATCGGCATGTCCCGCAATACCTGCTGGCGGCGGGTGCAACGGCTGGAGACGGAGGGCTTCATCAAGGGCCGCGTCGCGCTGGTCGATCCGGTAAAGCTCAATCTCGCGCTGACGGTGTTCATCGTGGTGCGCACGAGCCGGCATGCTACCGACGCCACGGAAGCCCTGCGCAAGGCAGTGGAGGAGATTCCCGAGATCACCGGCGCGTTCCGGACGGCTGGCGAGATCGACTACATCCTGCAGGCGCGCTTGCCCGATGTGGCCGCCTATGACCGGCTCTACAAGAAGCTGACGGCCAAACTGGAACTGAGCGACGTATCCGCCAGCTTTGTCATGGAGGAAATCAAGTCGGTAACGGCTTTGCCGCTGACGTTCGTCTGACGGGTTCTTCGGTCAGAGCATGGGTCGGGGTGGGGCCCCCATTAGCGCGGATAATCGCGCGAGCGACGCTCTTGCCAACCCGCCCCACCCCTTCCCTACCCCGCTGACGGGGAGCCCGGGACTTGTCTTCGCTTCACATCGTGAGGCGAAGGTTTGTGATCTCCTGCATGATGTCCTTGAACACCTTGTCGATGTCTGAGGCGTTGTTGACTTCCTTGTACAT